>CAZTVJ010000220.1:0-9374 GCA_964616935.1 uncultured Acidimicrobiales bacterium
CGAGACACCGATGACGGCCAGCGCCAAGCCCCACGCCAACCTCCGGGCCACGCTCGACCGACGCTGCGACGGCACCTGGGCGCCCGTCGCTTCTCCACCCTCAGCCATGGATTCTCCGAACTGTCGCCAAGACCGGTACCAAGACCGGTGAACCGCATCGCCCGCGATCAGTTGTGGGACGTTCGCCCGCTGGCACCCTAACCCCCGCCTCCCTCTGTGACCCAGCGCGCGGGCCTTCGTTCCTCGCCGCGACATGGGCCGAGGTGCCCAACGCTCCGAGCGCAGCTATGTGACCTGGGAGGTTGCCCAGTCTGCCAGGGCTTCCGGCACCGCCCAGAGCAACGTCGCAGTCGGTGTCTCGACTGTCATCGCGCGTAGCCCTGACGACGAGATTGGCGGGGACTCGCCATGCGCACAGATTGCCCTGATTGAGTGGTCACGCGGGGCGGCGCCTCGTCCGATCACCGCACCCTTGAGCGACGCGCCACCAGCGCGACAGCTAGCGGGAGGGCTTGAGACCGAGCGAGCGGGGCACGGCGCCACTGTCGTGATAGTCGACCTCGCGCACGACCTTGTCGCCTTCGAACACCAGCCACGTCATGCCCTCCGAACGCCACTGCTTGCCCTTGGCGTCGGGGCCGAGCGCGTCGTCCTGGACGGTGGCGCTCATGACCCAGCGCAGAGCCACGCCCCGGTCGTTCACCCAGTACTCGTCCGGGATCAGGGCCAGATCGGGCCAGTGCTTGATGCCCTTGGCGAAGAAGTCGCGGATGGCCGGCCAGCCCTGGTGCTCGCCGCCCACGATGTCGTAGAGGACGGCGTCGGGAGTCAGGTACTGGGCAGGGGCGTCGGCGTCCCCGCTGCTCCAGGCGGCGAAGAGCTGCTCGGCGATCTTGATGCGCGGGTCGTCCATGCGGGCAGGCTAACCAGCCCTACGGCGAGGACCCAGGCCTACCTCAGACAGGCAGCCCGAGGCCGGC
The DNA here is from genome assembly GCA_964616935.1 of uncultured Acidimicrobiales bacterium. GTDB lineage: Bacteria > Actinomycetota > Acidimicrobiia > Acidimicrobiales > Ilumatobacteraceae > CAZTVJ01. The sequence goes on from CAZTVJ010000220.1 coordinate 981, forward strand.
GTAGATCTCGCGCGTCGCCGTCGAACGGTTGAGCGTGTAGAAGTGCAGGCCCGGTGCGCCGGCATCGAGCAGCTCGGCGCAGAGCTGCGTCGCGGCCTCCACACCGATGCGGCGCACCTGCTCCGGGTCGTCGGCCGCGGCCTCAAGCCGTTCGGCCAGCCACGTCGGGAAGGCCGAGCCTGAGAGCTGCGCCATGCGCTGCACCTGCGAGAGGTTGGTGACGGGCATGATGCCGGGGAGCACCGGGGTGTCGCAGCCGAGGGCGTCGAGCTCGTCCACCAACCGGACGTAGTGCTCGGTCTCGAAGAAGAACTGGGTGATGCCGAAGTCGGCCGCCGCCAGCTTGCGGGCGAGGAACCGGCGGTCGGACTCGCGGTCGGGCGAACGGGGGTGCAGCTCCGGATGGGCGGCCACCCCGACGGAGAAGAGGTCGGCAGCCCGGACGTCGTCGAGCAACTCCTCGGCATAGGCGTAGTCGCTCGGGCGGGCATCGGCCGGGTCGGCCGGCGGGTCACCGCCGAGGGCCAGGATGTTCTCGATCCCGGCGTCCTGGTAGGCCCGCAGGATGTCGGCGATCTCGGTGCGGGTGTGGCCCATGCACGTGAGGTGGGCCATCGGCGTGATCGACGTCTCCTTGCGGATCCACGTAACCACCTGATGGGTGCGGTCCCTGGTGGTCCCTCCGGCCCCGTAGGTGACGGACACAAAGCTCGGTTGCAGCGGCTCCAGCTCGGCGATGGTGTGGCCGAGGGTGAGCTGGGCGGCGTCCGTCTTGGGCGGGAAGAACTCGAAGGAGAAGGTGCGACCCGCGTCGAGGAGGTCGGCGATGCGAGCCATGGAGGAAAGGGTAGGGCACCAGGCACGCCCGTCGAGCCGCAGCAGAGCCATCAGCACGCGCCGAGGGAAGCGCCGTTTCGCGCGGGTCGCAGGCACCGCGGTGAGGGAAGCGCCAGCGACGAGGCGCAGCGAGGCTCGGGCGAGGCGAAGCGGCGCCCATGCCGAGCCAATCAACTAGTGCCGGAAGTGGCGCTCGCCGGTGAACACCATCGCGATGCCGTGCTCGTCGGCGGCGGCGATCACCTCGCCATCGCGCACCGAGCCCCCCGGTTGGATGACGGAGGTGACGCCCGCTGCGGCGGCGGCATCCAGGCCATCTCGGAACGGGAAGAACGCATCGCTGGCGCAGGCGGCACCGACGGCTCGCGCACCGGCCTTCTCGGCGGCGATGCGCGCCGAGTCCAGCCGGTTCTGCTGGCCGGCACCGATGCCGACCGCCTGACCGTCGCGGACGTACACGATGGCGTTGGACGAGACAGCCGCGCACACCGTCCACGCCAGCTCGAGATCGGCCCACTGCGCATCGGTCGGGGATGCGGCCGTCACGACCTGCCAGGTGGTTCGGTCCATCGTGACGTGGTCCGGTTCCTGGACGAGCAGCCCGCCGTCGATCGCCCGCACGTCGAGCGTCGGCGGCTGCGGCGGGGAAGCCGACAGCACCCGCAGGTTCTTCCTGGCCGTGAGCAGGACGAGCGCATCGTCGTCGAAGGAGGGGGCCACCACCACCTCGGTGAACACCGGCGCCAAGGCCTCGGCCAGAGCGAGCGGCACCCGCCGGTTCAACGCCACGATGCCGCCGAACGCCGACACCGGGTCACCGGCGTTGGCCCGCTCGTACGCAACGGTGATGTCCTCCGCCACCGCCGCGCCACATGGGTTGGCGTGCTTCACGACCACGGCGGCGGGCCGGTCCCCGAGGCGGTGCACGAGCCGCCATGCGGCCTCGGTGTCGTAGAGGTTGAGGTAGGACAGGTCCTTGCCGCCGTGTTGCACCGCGTCGTCCCACCATGATCGGCGACCGGCGGCCCGGTAGCGCGCCCCGTGCTGGTGCGGGTTCTCCCCGTAGCGCAGGTCCTGGGCGCGCTCCAAGGCGAGGTGCAGCGTGACCGGCAGGAGCGCCGGACCCGATGGCTCGGTGGCGTCCATCCACGTGACGATGGCGGCGTCGTAGGCAGCGGTGTGGGCGAAGGCCGTGCGGGCCAATCGGCGACGGGTGTCGTGGCCCAGCGCACCGGCCGAACGCAGCTCGGCGAGAACGGCGGCATACTCGGCGGGATCCACCACGACGCCGACGTGCGCGTGGTTCTTGGCGGCCGCCCTCACCATCGCGGGGCCGCCGATGTCGATCATCTCGATGCCGGGGCGGTCCGAGAAGGGGTAGAGGTTCGCCACCACCAACGACACCGGCTCGATGCCATAGGCCTCCAGGTCGGCGAGGTGGGCGGGATCGTCGACGTCAGCCAGGATGCCGCCGTGCACCTTGGGGTGGAGGGTCACGACGCGGTGGCCGAGGATCGCCGGCACGCCCGTCAGCTCGGCGACGTCGGTGACCGGCACGCCGGAGTCCGCGATCGCCTTGGCCGTACCGCCGCTCGAGACCAGGCGCCAGCCGAGCTCGTGCAGGCCCGCGGCCAGGTCGACGATCCCGGTCTTGTCGAAGACCGAGAGCAGGGCGGTGGGTGCCGTCATCCGAGGAGCTCCTTGAGGGCTTGGGGGTAGAGGCGACGCTCCACGTCCTTGATGCGTTCGTGCAGCGTTGCCTCGCTGTCGCCGACCAGCACGGGCACCGCCTCCTGCGCCACGATCGGCCCGTGATCGACCTGCTCGGTCGCCACGTGCACCGTGCAACCGCTCACCTTCACGCCGGCCTCCAGCGCGTCGCGCACCGCATGAGCGCCCGGGAACGCAGGAAGCAGCGAGGGATGGGTGTTCAGCACCAGGCCCGGGTAGGCGACGAACATGGGCCGGGCCAGGACGGTCATGAAGCCGGCCATCGCCACCAGATCGATACCGTGCGCGCCCAGCGCCATCACCATGGACTCGGTGTAGGCGCCACGGTCGAACCCGGCGTCGAAGCGGTCTCGCCCCACGAGCTGAGCGGGCACACCGTGGCGGCTTGCGATGTCGAGGGCCCGGCAGCTGCGGTCGGCCACGACGACGTCGACAGGGAGACCGGCCGCCAAGATGGCCTCGAGGATCGTGCCGCCCCCGGAGGCGAGCACGGCGAGACGCCGCCGGGGCTCAGCGGGCACGGTTCGGGCGACGGGAGTTCATGGCGGCGACCGCCGAACGTAGTCGGAGCCGGTCGACGCGCCGCGACGCACTCATCTCAGGGCGACGAGATCGCCTCTGCCGTCGCGAACGAGCACGCCGCCATCGAGAGACTGGATGACCTCGACCTGCCCAGCGGCGTCGACAACGCTGGACCAGAGCGGCGTCAAGGTGTCCCGCTCGAAGGCCGTGACACCTTCCCCGTCGCCGACGTAGACGACGTCGGCCGCCAGCGCGAGCCCCGTCGGCGGCCCGAGGATGCGGGTGCCGCGCAGCCGGCCGGTGCCGCCGTCGACCGTGCGCAGCGTCATGTCCTCGTCGGTGCTGCGCACGGTCAGAGCGTTGCGTCCGGTGTCCGCGAAGACCGCAGCAGCCGGCGCCTCCCAGCGCGGTGCACCATCGGCGACGGCGAGGGCGGCCAGGCCCGACGGCCGCACGATGAGCACCAGCTCGTCGCCTTGGCCTACAACGCTGATCGGATCGTCGGCGGGAACGCCTTGGCGCCACTGCTCGGCGCCAGCCGGGTCATACGCGGTCACCTGCTGACGGTCGGCGACGTAGGTACGCCCGCCGACCAGCGCGACCTGCGCGCCGTCGGACACGGGTTGTTGCCAGCGCTCGGCCCCGCTGACCAGGTCAAGGACCGCGACGGCTCCTGGGCGCTGCACGACGACGGCATCGCCTTCCACCTGCACCGTGTCCACGGTGTCGGACCAGCGCTCCTGTCCATCCGCCCCGACGACCACGACCTCGGACGCGTCGCCGTCGGCCGGCAGCACGGCGACCGCGAGCCCGTCGGCGCCGGCCAGTGCCGCCGCGATGTCCTGGCCCGGACGCCGGAACGTCGACTTCGGAGCCCCGGTGCTGGCGTCGAGCAGCTCGAGTGCCACCTCGCCGTCACGGGCCACGACCACAAGAGCGGTGTCGCCGGCCGCGTCGGCCGAGCGGACCTCACCCATCAGGAGCGGGGACCGCCAGAGCACGACGCCGTTCTCCCCGTCGAGACGGAGCACCTCCAGCGCATCGTCCCGCTCCATCACGATGATCACGTCGTCGCCCGCACTCACGGCCCAGCGGACGGTGTCGCCCTGAGCGGCGAAGGTCCACTGCGCTCGCGGTGTCGCCCGCAGACCGGCCGGCAGCTCGACCAGACCGCCGAGGCTCGTGCGGGCCTGCACGACCCGAGCCTCGTCCCGGCGGCGCAGGAGCACGGCGCCAGCCGCGATCACGGCGACCACCAGTGCGACCGTGACGGCGACGAGCCACCCGCGACGGCGCTTGGGCGGCGGCGCGACCGACGGTGCCGCGTGTGGGGGTGGGGGCGGCGGCGGAACCACGGCTGTCGGTGGTGCCGAGGGTGGCGGCAGCAAGCTCATGAGGCCCCTCCAACCGACAGGCTAGAGCCCCTTGACGATCTCCACCATCAGCTCGCCGGCCTCCGTCGGGTTGTGGCCGACCTGAGCGCCGGCCGCGCGCAGCGCGTCCATCTTCCCCTGGGCCGTGCCCTTGCCGCCGCTCACGATGGCACCGGCGTGGCCCATCTTCTTGCCCGCGGGCGCCGTGACGCCGGCGATGTAAGCGGCGACGGGCTTGGTCATCTCGGCTTGGATGAACGCCGCAGCCTCCTCCTCGGCAGAACCACCGATCTCGCCGATCAGCAGGACCGCAGCGGTCTCCGGGTCGGCTTCGAACGCGGCGAGGGCGTCGATGAACGACGTACCCGGAACGGGATCGCCGCCGAGCCCGACGCACGTCGACACGCCGATGCCGTGCTGCTTCAGCTCGTACAGCGCCTGGTAGGTGAGCGTGCCCGACCGGCTGACGATGCCCACGGACGGGCGGCCGTCGATGGGCGGTTGCGCGATCTCCCCGGCGGTGATGCCGATGTTGCACCGACCGGGGCTGATGATCCCTGGGCAGTTCGGCCCCAGCAGGCGAGTGCCGGGGAAGTCACGGCGAAGGGTGTTGTAGACGAGCGCCTCGTCCTGAGCCGGTATGCCCTCGGTGATGCAGACCACGAACGGGACGCCCGCCGCCGCTGCTTCCAGGATGGCCGCCGCAGCCGCCTTCGGGGGCACCGAGACGAATGACGCGGTGGCTCCGGTGGCGTCCATCGCCTCCTGGACGGAGTCGAAGATGGGGATGCCCTCCACGTCCTGCCCACCCTTGCCGGGCGTGACACCGGCAACGACCTTCGTGCCGTAGTCGCGGTTGCGCAGCCCGTGAAAGCGCCCCTGGCCACCGGTGAGGCCCTGCACGATGACCTTGGTGTTCTCGTCGACGAAGATGCTCATGACCGGGAACCTCAAACCTTCGCGAGGGCGACGGCCGTGCGGGCGGCGTCGAGCATGGTCGGTTGGAACTGGAGCCGATCGGAGAGGTGCGGGGCCAGGATGGCCCGACCCTCCTCGGCGAGCGTGCCGTCGAGACGGATCACGATCGGGGCCTTCACCTCGACCCGGCGCAACGCCTCGACGATGCCGTTGGCCACCTCGGTGCCCTTCGTGATGCCGCCGAAGATGTTGATGAGGATGGCCTTCACGTCCTGGTCGAAGTTGATGACCTCGAGGGCGGCGGCCATGACGTCCGCCGACGCGCCGCCGCCGATGTCGAGGAAGTTCGCCGCCGTACCACCGACCTGGTTGACGACGTCGAGGGTGCTCATGGCCAGTCCGGCGCCGTTGGCGATGATGCCGACAGAGCCCTCGAGCACGATGTACTGGAGGCCCTTCTCGCGAGCGAGCAGCTCGCGCTCGTCCAGCTCCTCGGTGGCCTTGAACTCCGCCCACTCGGGGTGGCGGAACTCGGCGTTGGCGTCGAGGCTCACCTTGGCGTCGAGGGCGTGGACCTTGCCGTCCGGCGTGAGGATGAGCGGGTTGATCTCGGCCAGGTCGCAGTCGCCCCGCACGTAGCAGTCGTACAGCTTGACCAGGATGTCGACCGCGCCCATTGTGGCCACCGGGTTGAGCTGGGCCGCCTCGACGGCCGCTCGGGCCGCCTCGGGCGAGAGCCCGTCGACCGGGTCGATGTGCACGCGCACGATGGCCTCGGGGTTGGTCTCGGCCACCTGCTCGATCTCGACACCGCCCTCGGCCGACAGCATCAGCAGGTGCTGCTTCGCCGAACGATCGAGGGTGAAGCTGGCGTAGTACTCCTCCGCGATGTCTGACGCGTGCTCGACCCAGACCCACTTGACGACGTGGCCCTTGATGTCCATGCCCAGGATGTTCCCGGCGTGGAGGCGCACCTCGTCGGCATCGTTGGCCAGCTTGATGCCGCCGGCCTTGCCTCGGCCCCCCACCTGGACCTGCGCCTTGACCACGACGGGATACCCGGCGGCCTCCGCCTGGGCCACAGCCTCGTCGACGGTGTCGGCCACGCCGCCGGCCGAGACGGGGATGCCGAACCGGGCGAAGTACTGCTTGCCCTGGTACTCGAACAGGTCCACTCAGGACGCTCCTTGTTCTTGATCTGGCTCTTCCCGCTCGTCGAGGGTGGCCTCGAGCCAGGCGCAGATGGCCGTCAGCGACGACCCGGGGGTGAACACCTCGGCCACGCCCAGCTCCTTGAGCTCGGCGACGTCCGCGGTCGGGATGACGCCGCCGCCGAACACGAGCACGTCGTCGAGATCGCGTGACCGCAGCTCCTCCATGACCCGTGGGAACAGTGTCCTGTGAGCACCCGAGAGCAGCGAGAGGCCGACGGCATCCGCGTCCTCCTGCATCGTCGTCTCAGCGATCTGCTCGGGTGTCTGGTGGAGACCCGTGTAGATGACCTCGAAGCCATGGTCTCGCAGAGCGCGCGTGATGGTCTTGGCGCCCCGATCATGGCCATCGAGGCCGGGCTTGGCCACGACAACTCGATAGGGGCGTTTCACGGGGGCGCATACTAGGTCGGTGCCCCTTCCCCGCCCCAAGAGCACCTTCGGCCAGGCGGTGCTGCCCGTGGTCGGCGGGATCGCCTTCTTCGCCGTGCTCGCGCTCGTGCTGTGGGGCGTCGCGGGGCTGGTCAGCCGAGGCGGCGACGGGGTGCAGTCACGCCTCGGCGACGACGTCTTCCGACCGGGCAAGGTCGAGCCGTTGGCGGAGGAGATCCTGGAGAGCGGGCCGCTGCTGTTCCCGGGGCTGGTCGGCACCGCTGGCACCCGGGCGATCGGCGTGTACCACGTTGGCACGGACGCCGAGACGGGTTGGCGCGTGTTCTCGCTGGTACCACCGGGTGCTCCGGCCGCGTGCGTGCTCGAGGTGGACCGGGGCTCGCGACAGCTCGTCGACCGGAGCTGCTCCGGCGATCGCTATCCCGCCGACGGCACGGGACTGGACCCACTCCCCTGGACGGTGGACGACGAGGGAACGCTCGCGATCGACCTCACGCCTGGCGGCGCGCCGGGTCAGGGCCCGTCGACGACCTCGAGCTGAGCAGGCGTCTCGGCAGTCGCGAGGGGGATGCGCACCTCGAAGCGGGCGCCTCCGCCCGGTGCGTCGAGGACCACGACGTCACCACCGTGGCGCAGCGCGATGGCCTTCACCAACGAGAGGCCGAGGCCGGCGCCACCGGCCGGACGGCTTCGGCCCTCGTCGAGCCGGGCGAACCGCTCGAACACACGCTGACGATCGGCGACCGGAACGCCTGGGCCATCGTCGTCGACGGCGAGCACCGCGTCGCCTCCCAACTCGCTGAGGGTGACCGTGACCGAGCTTGTCGCATGGCGCGCCGCGTTGTCGCACAGGTTGCGAACGAGGCGAGCAAGCTGGCCGGCATCACCCAGGACCCTGGCGGCGGAGAGGCCGTCGGCTCGCACGGACGTGCCGAGCGCGCGGAGCCGATCGACGTCGGCGAGCACGAGGTCGTCGAGATCAACGGGGGTGCGGGTCGGCGTCGCGCCGTTGCTCGTCTCGTCCAGCTTGGCCAGGGCCAGGAGATCGCTGACCAGCTCGTCGAGCCGCTCGCTCTCGCCGAGCACGGTGCTCGCCAGTGCTGGCCAGTCCGCGCGTGCGGGATGCAGGCTCGCCACCTCGACCGTGGTGCGGATGGTCGCCAGGGGGCTGCGCAGCTCGTGGGACGCGTCGGAGACGAAGCGCCGCTGCTTGGCCTGTGCCGCCTCCAGCCGATCGAGCATCACGTTCATCGTGTGGGCGAGCCTGGCCACCTCGTCGCCCGTGTCGGGCTCGTCCAGACGGCGGTGCAGCGTCGTGAGGCTGATGTCCTCGACCTCGCGCCGCATCCGTTCGACAGGTCGCAGCGCTCGACCCACGAGCCACCACGTGACGAACCCGACGAGAGCGA
>CAZTVJ010000221.1:0-6930 GCA_964616935.1 uncultured Acidimicrobiales bacterium
GGCGTCCTGGGCGGCATCCTCGGCGTCGCGCTGGTCGCCGAGCATCCGGTAGGCAAGCGCGTAGATCCGGTCGTACTGCTGACCGAGCAGGGCTTCCAGGGCCGAGCGGTCGCCGTGCTGGGCCGCTGCGACCAGCGTGAGGTCGTTCGCGCCGTCGAGCGCCATGCCGTCAGGCCCGCACGACCGCAACCTCGCCGACGCGCAGCTGGAACGGGAGCGCGGAGCACGACGGCTGGCCGAGGTTGGTGAACCACACGAGCACGTAGCGGCCGTTCTGGTCGCCCAGTGTCAGCTCGACGTCGCCCGGACCGAGCGTCCGGCCCTCGGCGACGGCCGGCCCCCAGTCGCGCAGGCGGCCGCCGACCTCACGTGCGACGTAGACGGAGGCTGCCCATCCTGCAGTCGGTGTCGTCACGACGATGCTGTGGCCCTTGGCCGGCGCCGCCAGCTCGAAGACGAGGCCGAGGCCCTGCTTCGGGGCCATCGTCGCCTGGCGGTAGCACACCGTCGACCACGCCGTCTCCGGCCGGCCGTCGGTGAGCCGCCCGAGCTGGCCGGGGTTCTCCGTCCCGTTGCCAGGTGGTGGGTCGAACTCGGCGACGCTGACGATGGCCATGGCGTTCTGACGAGGCGCCCCGGTGGTCACGGCCGGCGCGGTCGTGGGTTGGCTCGCGACGGTGCCGGCGGCGGCGGATGCGCCGCCCTCAGGCCGCGTGCGGCGGGCGCGAGCGATGAGGACGGCACTCACGACCAGCGCGGCCACGACGAGCACCACCACGACCCATCGCGCGTAGCGGGGGTCGGTGGCGAGCAGCGGAGCGGCCTCGCCATCGTCGCCGACCGACGCACCGGCCAGGCCGAACGGCGGCGTGGGATCCGTGCGCAGCGGTGTCGTGCCGGCGGTGGGGATCCGCTTGGTGTGGTCCGCCGGGGCCACTGAGGGAGCCACGGAGGGGCGGCTGACGGTGATGCGAGCGAGCGCGTCGCGGAACACCGCTGCCGTGGCCGGCCGATCGCTCGGACGGGTACGCAGCGCCGTGGCCAGGAGCGTGTCGAGCGCGGCGGGCACGTCGGGGCGCAGCTCGTGGACCGGGATGGGCACGTGGCGAAGGCGGGCGAGTGCGACCGCGCGCTCGTCCGGTCCATCGAAGGGAACTTCGCCCGTCAGGCACTCGAAGAGCACGATGGCCAGGGAGTAGAGGTCCGTGCGACCGTCCACGAGATGGCCTTCCACCTGCTCCGGGGCCACGTACTTCGCCGTGCCCAGAAGAACGCCGTCGTCACTCAGCTCGTCGACGGAGAGCATGGCGGTGGCGATGCCGAAGTCGGTGAGGCGCACTCGCCCCTCCGGCGTGACGAGCACGTTGCCAGGCTTGACGTCGCGGTGCACGATGCCCGCCTCGTGGGCGGCCTGCAGCGCATCCGCGAGCGCGATGCCGATGCGCAACGTCTCGCTCACCTCGAGCCGGCCCCGCTCGTCGAGGAGCTGGCGCAACGTCTGGCCGGGCACGTACTCCATCACCACGGCCTCGTGCCCGTCGTCGCTCACGGTGTCGTAGACGGCGACGATGCCGGGGTGGTTGATGCGGGCGACCGCCACGGCTTCGCGGCGTAGCCGCTGCACGAAGGTCGTGTCCGTGGCCAGGTTGGGGTGCAGCAGCTTGATGGCCACCTGCCGCCCGAGTGTCTCGTCCGTACCCAGCCACACCTCGGCCATACCGCCGATCGCGAGGCAGCGGTCGAGCCGGTACCGGCCGGCGAGCCGTTGCGGGCGCACGGGCGGCGCCGCCGGGGGTGGAAAGGCGGAAGGAGCCACGGTCAGGCCTGGACGCTAGTGCCCGGCCCCCGCCGGTCGGCTGCTCTCCGCCGCATCGAGCGGCCCGTCGAGGTGAGTGTCGACCGGGAGCGCACCGGTCGACGGGTGGCGCTCCGACGCCACCGAAGCGCGCCGGCGCCGCCGCGCCTTGCGCACATGGCGGAACCACCAGAGCGCGAGCACGAGCAGCGCGCCGACGGACAACGCCAGCCCGAGACCGCTGAGACCCGTCGAGCGCACGGTGAGCTGGGTCGCGGGAGCGACGGGCAGGTCGCCGACCGGCGTGAGCAGCTCGATGTTGACCGGGAAGGTGCCGCTCGTGCGAGCCTCGACCGGTACGCGCACCTGGGCGGCGCCTCCGGTGAGCATGACGAGAAGTTCGTCGCCCTCGGGGAAGGCGAGCTTGCTGCTGGAGAGCCGCACCTTCACCTGCAACGGATCGTCGCTCCGGCTCGTGATCGTGAGGGGGAGCTCGGTCGTCCGCCCCGCCAACGTCACCGTGCGGGCGGCAACCGGATCGACCGCACGACGAAGGCTGTCGAGCTCTGCGTCGACCGCAGCGAGGTACTCGGTGCGGCCTGCAGCATCCAGCTCGGAGGAGGGCGACACGTCGAGCAGCTGGCCGAGGCGCCCGGACATCGGGCTGGTGGGCGGCAGCATCGACCCGTAGCTGGCGAGGTCGTTGCGAGCGCGGGCCAGCGCGTCGGCGTAGCTGCGCAGGTCCTGAGGGGAGGTGGGGGCAAGGACTCGCTCGACCGGACCTCCGTCCTGGTTGACCGCCGGGGCCACCTGTTCGAAGAGCTGCGCGACGGTCACGGGCACGACGAGTGGGTTGCTGCGCAGGCCCGTGAGGAGGGTGCCGAGGAAGGCCGCGTCGGGCACCCAGCCGGTGGGCAGGACAACCAGGCCTCGCGGCGAGGTGGGTAGGTCGGCCCTGGTGTCGTCGGGCTCCAGGGCCACGAGTGCCAGCTCGGCCAACCAGAGATAAGCGTCACGGACCGGGTCGGCATGGGAGCCGAAGGCCTCGGAGAGGCCGGCATCGGCGACTGCGACGCTCAGGGGACTGCCCGCCTGGGGGGTCGCGAGGCTCGCCGGGCGCGTGTCGGGGATGTCGCCTCGCTCGACCGCGATCGCCGGTACGACCAGCTGGCGGAACCCGAGATCGCGCAGCGACGTGAGCGCGCTCCCGTCGAGCCCTGCCGCCGCCGTCCAGATGGACCGCTCGGCCGACGCCGCACCCACCTGGTCGGCCAGGACGTCCTCGCCTCGGCGCAGCTGCTTCACGAGCTCGTCGCCGAGGCCGGCGGCCAGTGCCGCCGTGGGATCCATGGCGACATACGTGGCCGGCAGCGTCTGGCGGCCGGACAGCCCTGCGAGCAGGCGTGCCCGCAGCTCGTCGTCGGTGGGTACCCCGGTGCGGGCCAGCGCCTCCAGCAGCTCGGGCTGGATCTGCACGCTCAGGGCGAGGGCTGGATCCGTGGCAAGGAGATCGGCCAGCGTCTGCAGGCGGGCCCGAACGGCCGGGTCGATGGCGACCGAGCCGTCCGGCCGAAGGGGTGGCGAGCCTGTGACGGGCATGACCAGTGCCAGGCGCATCGGCGCATCGACCGGTTGATCAGGGAGGCGCACGAGGAAGGTGACGACTCGGGCGATCTCGTCGTTGCGCTCGCCCGATCGGATCCGGATGTCCACGGGGTAGACGCCGGGCGTGCGCAGGGGGATGGTGGTGCCCGTCGACGACCCACGCTTGCTCGTGGTCGGGATCGAGATGTTGAGGCGTCCGGCTGCGTCCCTGGGCACGTCCGCGAGCTGGGTGGTGAGCAGCCGGAACGCCGCCGTCGGGATGTCACCGTCGGCGGCCTGGCGGAACCCGTCCCGAGATGCGGGCAGGCGGTTGTGCACCACGACGGAGATCTCCGTGTCCTCGGGCAGGGTGCCGGCGACGTCCAGCACGACCGAGGCGGTCTCGTCGGCGCGCACCAAGAGGGTCTGCGCTGCCAACCGGGCGGTGACGCCCGTCGAGTCCTGGGCCGACGCCCGCCCTGACGGGCCTACCGCGGCGGCGAGCAGCACGACCGCCAGCGCGACGGCCCGGGTCATGGTGTCGGTCCGACGGGACGGCCGAGGACGGTGAGGCCCTCGGGGAGCACGGTGAAGCCCAGGCGGGCGTAGAGGCGCAGCGCCGCCGCGTTCGTCTCCTGGGTGTTGACGAGCACCTCGGTGGCCCCTTTCGCGGTGAGCCAGCTGAGCGCGTCGACGACCAACGCACGACCGATGCCGCGCCGAGATGCTCGGGGTTCCACCGCAAGGCGCTGGAGGTAGCCGCGCTGGCGGGAGCGCCCGGCGATGGCGTAGCCCACGGCAGGATGGCCGACGGCGCGCACCCTTGACCACGGCGTAGCGGCAGCGGCCTCGGCCACACCCTGGGCATCGGTAGCCCAGCCCGGCGGAAAGGCACGGACGTCGACAGCAGCGAGGTCAACCCACTCCCGGCGGCGTGGGGTGCGCACACGCACCCCTGCGACCCGGGCCGGGAGGGGCCCGACAAGCTCGCGCCGCAGCAGCGCGAGCCGGTCCCGCTCCGAGAACCCGGCCTCCAGGAAGGGGCCGTGCTCGGAGCGCAGGAGCGCCGTCGTCAGCACGTCCTCGAACCCCAGCGCGCCGAGGTCGTCCACCGCGGTGCGGATGAGCGCGGCCGTCGGTGGTGCATCGCCGGGCACGGGCCCCAGCTGCGCCGTGCCGTCGATGCCCGGCCAGCGGTTGATCCGCAGCGAGCAGCCACCGGCACGCACTACCTGGGGCAGCCCCGCACGGAGGCGCAGGAGGCTGGTCACCAGCCGTGACGGTAGCCTCGGGCCAGTGTCCATTGCCTTCGCGACGCACGCTCGCTACCTCGACCACCTCACGGGGCACGGGCATCCCGAACGTCCGGCTCGGCTCGAAGCCGTGCTCCTGGGGGCTCGTTACGGCGGTGTCGAAGACGCCCTCGTGCCCCTCGAACCACGCCCGACCACCCGCGAAGAGCTCGAGCGAGTGCACCCCGCGCCGTACCTCGATGCACTGCAGCGGTTCTGCGCGGCAGGAGGCGGAGACCTCGACGGCGACACCACATGCTCGGTGGCGTCGTGGGATGCCGCGACGCTGGCTGCGGGGGCGGGGCTCGCGGCCATCGAGGCGCTCGATCGGGGCGATGCGGACGCAGCCTTCTGCGCCGTACGCCCGCCCGGCCACCACGCCACGCCCTCGCGTGCGATGGGTTTCTGCCTCCTGAACAACGTCGCCATCGCTGCCGCGGCGCTCGCAGCGCGGGGTGAGCGGGTTCTCGTCGTCGACTACGACGCCCACCACGGCAACGGCACCCAGGACGTCTTCTACCGGGATGGCCGGGTCCTGTACGCCTCGCTCCACGAGTGGCCGCTGTACCCCGGCACGGGTGCCCTCACCGAGACCGGTGCCGACGAGGGCGTCGGCACGACCGTCAACTTCCCGTTGCCAGCGGGCACCACGGGCGACGTCTACCTGCAGGCCATCGACGAGGTGCTGTTCCCGCTGGCATCGGCCTTCGCGCCCACGTGGGTCGTGATCTCGGCCGGCTTCGACGCCCACCGGCGCGACCCCATCACCGGTCTCGGCCTGTCCTCGGGTGACTACGGCGTCATCACCGAGCGCCTGCTCGAGCTCGTCCCCGCCGGTCGGCGGCTGGTCGTGCTGGAGGGTGGCTACGACCTCCAGGCCCTGGCGGACTCGACGGCGGCCGTGCTGGCCGCGTTGGCCGGCGTCCGTCATCGCCCCGAGGAACCCACGAGCGGCGGCCCCGGCCATCACGTCGTGGCCGCGGCACGCCGCCTCTGGGGTTTGTGATGGTGCCCGAGCGCTTCGAGCCTGTGCTGGCTCGCGTCCGGCCACTCGCCGAGCGCTTCAGCGCAGCCGGCAAGCGTGTCTATCTCGTCGGTGGGGTCGTACGTGATCTCATGCTCGATCGCGCCGTCCTCGGCGACGTCGACCTCACCACCGATGCCCACCCTGACGAGGTGCAGCGCCTCCTGCGTGGGTGGGCCGACCACATCTGGCCGCTGGGCGAGCGATTCGGCACGATCGCCGCCAAGAAGGACGGCGACACCTACGAGATCACCACCCACCGGGCCGAGGCCTACACGACCGACTCCCGCAAGCCACATGTCGTGTTCACGGACACCATCGACGTCGACCTGTCCCGGCGTGACTTCACCGTGAACGCCATGGCCCTCGCGCTGCCGGACCCGATGCTCATCGACCCCTTCGGTGGCGCCGCCGACCTGGCGCAGCAACGCCTCCGCACGCCGCTCTCGCCGCAGGAGAGCTTCAACGACGACCCGCTCCGCATGCTGCGTGCGGCGCGATTCATCGCCGGCTACGGGCTGGTGCCCGACGATGGCCTCGTGGACGCGGTCCGCGAGCTGCACCACCGCCTCGAGATCGTCTCAGCGGAGCGCATCCGCGACGAGCTCGACAAGCTGATCACGCTCGATCGGCCGGGTCCAGGGCTCTGGTTCGTCGTCGACACGGGTCTGGCGGAGGAGTTCCTCTCCGAGCTGCCGGCGATGCGCCTCGAGCAGGACCCGATCCACCGGCACAAGGACGTGCTCGCCCACACGATCGCGGTCGTCGAGAACGTCCGCCGTGACGCACGACCAGGCTTCGACTTCCGCATCACGCGACTGGCGGCACTGCTCCACGACGTCGGCAAGCCGAAGACCCGATCGTTCCGCAAGGGCAAGGGCGTCACGTTCCACCACCACGAGGTGGTCGGTGCCCGCATGGCCCGCGAACGGCTACAGGCCCTGCGCTACTCCACGGACGACACCGAGGCGATCACCCGCCTCGTCGAGCTGCACCTGCGGTTCCACACCTACAAGATGGGCTGGACCGACGCAGCAGTTCGGCGCTTCGTGCGCGATGCCGGTGACCTGCTCGACGAGCTGATCGTGCTCACCCGTTGTGATTGCACGACCCGCAACGAGCGCAAGGCCGTGGCGCTCGCGGAGCGCATGGACGACCTGGAAGCGCGGATCGCGGAGCTAGCGACGCAGGAGGAGCTGCAGGCGATGCGCCCCGACCTCGACGGCACCCAGGTC
>CAZTVJ010000222.1:0-6115 GCA_964616935.1 uncultured Acidimicrobiales bacterium
TGGAGCCTGCTCGGCGGCGAGGGCAACCCGGTCGTCGGCAGCACCAGCCAGACCTCTGGGACATGGCTCGAGTGGTTCGTACCGGCGCTGTTCCTGACCATGCTCGTGCCCGCGATCCCGCTGTTCGCGCTGCGGGAGGAGGAAGTGTTCCGGCGGGGCTCGGAGGGGTGGAGCCACGCTCGCCGCGCCGGGCGCTCGGTGCTGTTCGGGCTCGCCCACGCCGTCGTCGGCATCCCCCTCGGTGTCGCCCTCGCCCTCTCCGTGGGCGGGCTCTACTTCACCGCGGTCTACCTCCGCGGCTACCGGACCAGCGGCGGCGACCAGCGGGCCGCGTGCCTCGAGAGCGGCCGGGCGCACGCCGCCTACAACCTCACGATCGTCATGCTCGTCGTGCTGCTCCTCACCACCGGTGAGGCCTGACGGAGCGGCCGTACACTGCATCCATGGCGCCACGAGACCGTGCTCGTCGACAGCAGGTGCAGCGGTGACCCCGCTCGACCTGCACATCTCCAGCCGCAGCGGATCTGTGCGAGTCACGGCCGGCGACGACGGCGAGCTCGACGTCGACGGTGGCCGCTTGACCGTGCTGGCCGACGGCACCTGCGCCATCGAAGCCGACGGTGGCAGCGGTCAGCTCGTGGTTCGGTGCCCGACGGCGTCCAACGTCAACGTGGCCACGGCCTCGGGCAAGGTGGTGCTCTCGGGTGGCTTCGGCGAAGTCCGAGTGACCAGCGCCAGCGGCCGGGTCGAGATCGAGGACGCCGCGGAGGTGGACGTGCGGTCAACCTCGGGGCAGGTCTACGTGCACTCGTGCACCGGGCCGTGCCACGTCGTGGCCCGCAGCGGCAAGGTCACGATCGAGGTCGCGGGCCAGGTGGCGGTGTCGTCGGTGTCCGGCGCGATCGAGGCCGAACTGGTGGACGAGGCCGACGTCCGGACGGTGAACGGCCGGGTGGTCATCGGCACACGACCGGGCGGGCGCGTGAGGGTCGAGAGCGTGTCCGGTGACGTCCGTGTGTCCGTGCCCGACGGCGCCAGGCCCAGCAACGACCTCGCCTCGCTCAGCGGCCGCATCCAGAACGATTGCCCGGAAGGCACCGACGGCGACGTGGCCGTGCGGACGCGGTCCGGTGCGATCCGCCTGACCTCTCGATGACCGAAGCACTGCAGGGAGCGATCGTCTTCACGGACATCGTCGGCTTCACCGAGCTGAGCGACCTGCAGGGCGACGACGCCGCGGTGGCCATGCTCGAGCGCCAGGACGAGGTGGTGCGCGAGTCGCTGCCGGACTCCGCCCGGGTGGTGAAGGAGCTGGGCGACGGGCTGCTGCTCTGGTTCGGCGACGCGTGCGCGGCACTGACGACCTGCCTCACCATGCAGGCGCGATTCGAGCTGGAGGCGACGTCCGGCTGCCCACTGTGGGTGCGGATGGGCGTCCACTGGGGATGCCCGCGACACCGCGGCGACGACATCGTCGGCCTCGACGTCAACGTGGCCGCCCGCATCACCGACCTGGCCGGGCCGGGCGAGGTGCTGTGCTCCGCGGCTGCCGCCGATGCGGCCCAGGCCGGTGGCCCGATGGCGAACCTCGCGTTCGAACCGCTCGGAGCCGTCTTCCTGCGCGGCATCGCCCAGCCGGTGCCACTCCTGCGGGTCGTCGCGGCCCGTGAGCCTGCCCGGTAGCGTCGGCCGGTGTGGCCCAGGTCGTCGAGGTGGAGGTGGACCGGGCGCGGTCGCTCACGTTGACCTACGACGACGGTCGGATCTGCACCTTCGGCCTGGAGAACCTGCGCATCAACTGTCCCTGCGCGTCCTGCCGCAGCTGGCGCGACCGGGGCGAGCAACCGTGGCCGCGTCCCGACTCTCCGACGCCCTTGGCGATCACCGACGCCGAGCTCGTGGGTGCGTGGGGCATCTCGTTCACCTGGAACGACAGCCACTCGACCGGCATCTACCCCTGGGACATCCTGCGGGCGTGGTGCGACGAAGACGAGACCGACGCCTGAACGAGGGGGCGCTGAACGAGGGGGGCGCCTGAACGGCGGCTGAGAGCCACCGGCGCGCGTGTCGAGGGGGCACGCTCGGCGGATACCCTCGCCGTCATCGAGACGACCACCACGTGCTACCGGCACCCTGCTCGCGAGACCGGGAGAGCCTGCACCCGCTGCGGTCGGCCCGCGTGCCCGGACTGCCTCGTGCCCGCCGCCGTCGGCTCGCAGTGCCTGGAGTGCCTGAAGGCGTCCCTCCCCCCACCCACCGAGCGCATCCGCCGGTGGAACGCCCACCAGCACCGCCTCGTCACGATGGTCTTCATCGCCATCAACGTCGCGGTGTTCGTGTACGGGGCGATCCGGGCCGGCACCTTCGTCGGTCGGGGCACGGTCGAGCTCGATCTCGCGCTGTTCGGGCCTTTCGTCGCCGACGGCGAGTGGTACCGCGTCGTCACATCGGGGTTTGCCCACGCCGGCGTGCTTCACCTGGCCATGAACATGTTCGTCATCTGGATGGCGGGCAGCCAGCTCGAGCCGCTCCTGGGCCGCCTCCGGTTCACGCTGCTCTACGTCGCCTCGCTGTTGGCCGGGTCGGCCGGCGTCCTGCTCGTCAGCCCGAACGTGTTCACGGTCGGCGCTTCAGGTGCGGCCTTCGGGCTGATGGGCGCGATGGCCGTCGGGATGCGCCACCGCGGCATCGACATCTGGCGCGCCGGCGTCGGGACGGTCATCCTCATCAACCTGCTCATCACCGTCACCGTGCCGGGCATCTCGCTCGGCGGCCACCTCGGTGGGCTGTTCGGCGGCATCGCCGCCGGGTGGGCGATGCTGCGGGTGCGCCGGCCCGGGATGACGCCCTCGCCCGTCGACCTGCTGTCACCGATCCTCGTGATCGTGGTGTCACTCGCCCTGTGCTGGTACGCCGTCACCTGCCCGCGCTGCGGCCGAACCGGCGCACGATCCTCGCTCGCACACGCGCGGGGGCGCGATCGGACGACCACTTCGCCGGCGGGGCCATCACCAACCCGGCGAGGGCGAGGAGCACGGTGTCGTAGTTCGCCCGCCAGCCGGCGAAGTCCCGCCAGGCCTGTTCCCTGTCCGCCTTGAGGGGCACACCGGCCGCCAACAGCTCGACGCAGACCAGGTCCCACTCGTGTCGCGTCACCGAGATGGGCGTGTCTGGCCCCACGTCGACGTCGTAGGTGATGCCGAAGTAGTCCGCGATGCGGCGCAGGGCGAAGAAGCCCGTCCGGATCATGACCGCCGCTCCTGGCGAGGGCGGGCCGTCGATGGTCGACTGCACGATCGCGGCGGTGTCGAGCACGCAGCCCGCCGCGGTGATCCAGCTGCGCTCGGGCTGCGGCGACCGGAAGAAGACCAGCGCGGGCAACGACGTGTGGCTCTCCTCGACGTCCATGAACCACGACTCCCACTTGGGGAACAGCTCGGTGTCGATCTCGTCCAGCCAGCCAATGCGCTGGTACCGCGTGAGCAGCTCGGCCGGCGAGGGCGGGATGCCGGCACGCACCTCGAGCTGGCCGACCAGCTGCTCCCGCCGGCCGAAGGCGGCGTAGATCGAGGGGAGGTAGGAGATGAGGAGGGCCACGAGCCCGAGGCCGATGGTCGCCTCGGTGAAGGCCAGGATCACCTCGCCGCCACCGCTCGGTGCGATGAAGCCGAGGGTCAGCATGGAGGACCCGCTCTCGGTGAACGCGTCCCAGACCGTGCCGGCACCGATCGCCCAGAACATCAACGTGTAGCCGAGGATGACCATCGCCACCCACACACCGGGCAGCAGCACGAGGGCGACGGGCGCGTAGTAGGCGAGCACACGGTCTCGGTCTGCGAACTGGCGGCGCTCGTGGGCCACGAAGTCGAACAGCCGGCGCAGGGTGATGAACACGACGCGGGTCACGGCCGACGACACGGCCCGGGGCACGACGACCGTCTTCAGCGCCGAGATGCCGGTGAAGACGACGAGTGCCAAGCCCGCCGCAAAGGCCAGCACTCGGAGCACGACCATGGCCCGCCACTCTCGCGCACCCGAGCGCCCGCCCGATCACCTGTGCCCGGTCACTGTCGCGCACCCCCTACCTAGGGTGGGCAGTCGCTTCCCCCTCCACAACTGAACGCTCCTCCCTGGAGGTGGAACGCCATGCCTGCTGTCCGCCGGTGCCGCTCCGCGCGCGCCATCCGTCCCGCCAACCTGCCGCTGCGTGGCCCCGAGGATGCCCTCGGGGTGCTCCTGGCCACTGGCTCACCCGAGCTGCCGGCCATCGTCTGCCTTCTCCTCGACGAGGAGCGTCTCGGCCTCGCCTGCCTGGACTTCGCCGGTGCTGCGCACGCCGACGCCGTGCTGGACGTGGCCGAGGTGCTCCTCGCCGCCGCGGAGCAGCAGCCCGGCCTCGCCGCCGTCGTGATCGCGTCGTTCCGCCCAGGCGAGTCGCATCTACCCGAGCCGGGCGAGGAGTGCTGCTTCTTCGAGCTGCGAGACCTGTTCGACGATGCCGGCATCGACCTCGTCGACTGGTTCCTCGTCGCTGACGACTACGCCACGTCGATGGCCGAGCTCACCGAGGCCCGCTCCGGCTGGACCGGCCGTGCAGGCGAGCGGTGACGGCGATCACCCGCGTTCGTGGACCGCCCGCCGGTCGGCGGGCGTGAGCCGCAGCCCGGCCGCGCGCAGCCGGAGCACCAGCTCCCGGCTCGATACCTCGGTGGCCCCGAGGACGACGGCATCGATCCGCAGGTCTTCGTGCAGGTCGTAGTGGTCGCCCTGGAACACGCGTCGGGGCACCCCGAGCCACCCGGCGAACCCGTGCAGCTCGTCGAGGCTCTCGTCGCTCACGAGGTGGCACCACTGCCGTCCCCGGAACCACCACCGGCACTCGTCCACCAACAGGGCCACGCTGCCATCATGGCTTGCGTGGAACAGGAGCTGCGCGACCGATGGGCCGATGTCGCAGGCACGGGTCGGCCCGCCAGCTACGCGCTCGACGGGCTGCTGGCGCGCTACCGAGAGCCCCATCGCCACTACCACGGGCTGGCGCACGTGGTGCGAGTGCTGCGCGACGTCGACGACCTGCTCGGCGCCGTGATGGTCGCCGATGCGGACGCCGTGCGCTTCGCCGCGTGGTTCCACGACGCCATCTACGACCCGCGCGCGCCAACGGGGCACAACGAGGACGCCAGCGCACAACTGGCCACGGAGGTGCTCACCGAGCTGAGCCGCCCGACCGCGCAGGTGGTGCTCGTGGCGCGGCTGGTCCGCGCCACCGCCCAGCACCATGCCACGAGTCCCGACGACGCCGTGCTCCTTGACGCCGACCTGGCCGTGCTGGCCAGCGACCCGGCCAGCTACACGGCCTACGCACGAGGCGTGCGGCGTGAGTACGCCCACGTCGGCGACGACGACTGGCGTGTCGGACGGGCCGCGGTGCTGCGTGGCTTCCTTGCTCGGCCCGAGATCTTCGCCACGGCGGCCATGCATGCTCGCGAGCCCGTCGCCCGAGCCAACCTGGCCGCCGAGCTGGCCGGGCTCGTTCCTCCGACAGCCGCTACGGTCGCCGTCGTGAGCGCAGCGCCCGACACGGTGGTCGACGCGCTCGAGCAGCTCCGGGCCAAGGGCTACGACGTCGAACTCGTCATGCGTGACCAACGCTTGCGATGTCCTCGCTGCACGGCCGACCACCCGGTCCACCAGATGGTGGCCGACCACGTGTACCGCTTCGAGGGCGACTCCGACCCGGGTGACGAGGCCATCGTCATCGGGGTGACGTGCCCGACGTGCGGAGCGAGGGGTGCCATCGTGTCGGCCTACGGACCCGACGCCGACCCCGACGAGCTGGCGGGCGTCCTCATGATCGCCCAGCGCTACGCCGGCGGCTGATCCAGCTCAACTGCACGAACCTCACACCCCGGCAGCGCTCAGAAGGTCCCGCCGGGCTCCCACAGCGAGGCGGCGTAGTCCTGCTCCAACGCGGCGTCGAGCGTGTCCACAGCCACCTCGCTGACTGCCGGGATCTGGTCGCGAATGATGCAGCCGAGCGTCGGGAGCACCGAACGGTCAGGCCACGCTTCGGGCCGCCACAGCTCGCTGCGCCGGAACGCCTTGGCGCAGTGCA
>CAZTVJ010000223.1:0-6786 GCA_964616935.1 uncultured Acidimicrobiales bacterium
ACCGTCATCCGGGCGAAGTGCCAGGAGCACGACGTGCCTCCCGGGCTGATGGCCCGGGTGCGTTCGTGCTTCGGCGACGAGGTGACCGGGCCGCCCCCGGCCGGCCTGCTCCCGCCCGACCAGGGCCGCCCACTCCTCTAGGTCGGTGCGTCGGCGGACGCCGGCCGGGCTGGTGCGGGGTCGCCACCTGGCTACGATCGTCGACATGGTGCTCGCAGCCCAGGTCTGGCACTACTGGATCGGCTTCTTTCTCGTCATCGGTGCCGTGCTCACCGTCGTAGCACTCGTCGTCGGCTACCTCGTCAAGGTCGAGAAGCCCCGGTTCCCGCCGAACCCGGACCGGTAGCGCCGTGTCCTCACCGGTCGACTGGGCGCTCGCACAGCGGATCGCCGGCCGGCTGACGCCCCGTGATCCGTTTGCCACCTCGTACCTGTACGCCTCCCTCGAGGCGGACTTCACCGAGCTGACCATCGAGGCGGAGGCACTGGTGGAGGCGACGACCGGGCTCCACTCGTCGGCCGGCTCCGCACGGGCCAGGGTGGTCGACCGCCAAGCGTGGGTCGGCGCCAACGTCCGCGCCTTCCAACGACTCCTGCAACCGGCGCTCGAGCGTCTTGGCGACCGGGTGTCGAAGGGACCCTCGCTGCCACTGACCATCACCAGCAAGATCGCGGCGGCCGAGGTCGGCGCGCTGCTGGCGTGGATGTCGGGCCGCGTGCTCGGCCAGTACGACCTGCTCGTGGTCGACGACGCCACGGCGGGCGAGCAGGACCTCGTCTACTACGTCGGACCGAACGTGCTCAGCCTCGAACGCCGCTACGGCTTCCCGCCTCGCGAGTTCCGGTTGTGGCTCGCGCTCCACGAGGTCACCCATCGTGCCCAGTTCACCGGCGTGCCCTGGATGCGCCAGCACTACCTCGGCCTCGTCGAGCAGGCGCTCAGCCTGGTGGACACCGATCCGGGTCAGCTGCTGTCGGCGCTGAAGGACGCCGCGTCGGCTCTGCGCCAGGGTCGTGACGCGTTCGACCTCGGCGGTCTGGCCGCCGTCGTGGCGTCGGAGGAGCAGAAGGAGGCCCTGGGCCGGGTCGCCGGGCTCATGGCGCTGCTGGAGGGCCACGGGGACGTCACGATGGATCGTGCCGGCGCCGGGCGCATCCCGTCGGCGGAGCGGTTCGGTCGTGTGCTCCGCGAGCGCCGCAAGCAGGCATCGCCGGTAGCACGCGCGTTCCGTCGGCTCATCGGCTTGGAGGCCAAGCTCGCGCAGTACGAGTACGGCGAGCAGTTCATCGCCGCCATCGAGGCCACGGCCGGCCCTCGCGCCATCGACCTCGTCTGGGAGGGGCCGCAACAGCTGCCCACCCTCGCCGAGATCAAGGCCCCTGAGCGCTGGATGGCGCGCGTCGGCCTCGAGGCGCCGGCCATCGTGGCGTGAACGAGGCGGCGACCGTCGACGTCGCCACCCTCGTCGGGCGATGCACCTTTCCCCCGGTCACCGTCGTCACGTGCGCCGTGTCCGGTGGCGCCGACTCGCTCGCCTTGTTGGTGCTGGCGCGCGAGGCCGGCCTTGGGGTGACCGCCGTGCACGTCGACCATGGGCTGCGGGCCGGCTCCGAGTCCGAGGCCGAGGTCGTGCGCGCGGCGGCGACGCGCTTCGGCGCCGACTTCCGCGCCGAGAGGGTGGACGTGGTCGCCGGGGCGAACCAGGAGGCACGAGCCCGCGAAGCCCGCTACGCCGTCTTGCCCGCGGACGCCCTCACGGGCCACACGATGGACGACCAGGCCGAGACCGTGCTGCTCAACCTCCTGCGCGGTTCGGGCCTCGACGGTCTCGCCGGGATGGGTCAGCAGCGCCACCCGCTGCTCGGCCTGCGCCGCCGGGAGACGCGAGCGGTGTGCCGCGCGGTTGGCCTGGTGCCGATCGAGGACCCCAGCAACACGGACCCGACCCATCTCCGCAACCGGGTGCGCCATGAGCTGCTCCCGGCACTCGACGAGCTCGCGGGGCGCGACGTCGCCGCCGTCCTGGCCCGACAGGCGGTGCTGCTGGGCGACGAGGCCGCACTCTTGGACGAGCTGGCACGCACGGTCGACCCCACCGACGCGCGGGCGTTGGCCACGGCGCCCATCGTGCTCGCTCGTCGGGCCGTGCGCCGATGGCTGGCCGACCCTCATCCACCGGACGCGGACGCCGTGGCGCGGGTGATGGAGGTTGCTCGTGGCCACGTCGTGGCGTGCGAGCTGGCGGGTGGTCGTCGGGTCGAGCGCCACCAGGGCAGGCTCGGCGTCGTCGCACCTCACCGCTAGCCTCGCCGGGTGACGATGGAGCAGCCCGAGCTGGGAGACGTCGTCGTCAGCGAGACCGACCTGCAGGCCCGCGTCACCGAGCTGGGGGCGCGCATCGCCGCCGACTACGAGGGTCTCCAGCCGGTGCTGATCGGTGTCCTGAAAGGCGCGTTCGTCTTCATGGCCGACCTCATCCGGGCCGTGCCGGCGCCGGTCGAGGTCGATTTCATGGCGTGCTCGTCCTACGGGTCGTCCACTCGTTCGAGCGGGGTCGTGCGGATCGTGAAGGACCTCGATCTGGACCTGGCCGGACGCCACGTGCTGCTCGTGGAGGACATCATCGACTCCGGTCTGACGCTCTCGTACCTGCGCAAGACGCTCGCCGCTCGCAACCCAGCCAGCCTGGAGGTGTGTGCCCTGCTGGTGCGCGAGAGCGCGCTCCGGGTGGACATCGCCTCGCTCCGCTACGTCGGTTTCATCATCCCCCGCGACTTCGTCGTGGGGTACGGCCTGGACGCGGCCGAGCGGTGGCGCGGGTTGCCGGACGTACGCATCTGGCGGGGTGGGAGCGGCTCAACCTCCCCATGACGCCGGTCTCGACCGCCCGGCGCAACTACGCTGCGGCGCTGTGCAGCCCTCGGTGATGGGAGTCGTGAACGTCACGCCCGACTCCTTCAGCGACGGCGGGCGGTACTTCGACCACGACGCCGCGATCACCCGTGGGCTCACGTTGTTCGGCGAGGGTGCTGACATCGTCGACGTCGGCGGCGAGTCCACTCGCCCTGGTGCCGCCCTGGTCGACCCGGTCGAGGAGCAGCGTCGTGTGCTTCCCGTCGTCGCCGCGCTCGCACCCTTCGGGCGTGTCTCGGTGGACACGCGCAACGCCAGCACCGCGGAGGCGGCGGTCGCCGCAGGGGCCTCGCTGCTGAACGACGTCTCGGCGTCGTTGTGGCCGTTGGCTGCGGCGGCGGGCGTGGGCTGGGTGGCGATGCACATGCAGGGCGAACCGGGCACGATGCAGCACCAGCCCACCTACCTCGATGTGGTGGACGAGGTACGCCGCTTCTTGGTTGATCGCGCCGAGCACGCGGTGGCCGCCGGGGTGGACGAGGTCTGGATCGATCCGGGGTTCGGGTTCGGCAAGAACTCCGCCCACAACCTCCAGCTGCTCGCCCACCTCGACCAGCTGGTCGCGACGGGCTTCCCGGTCTGCGTCGGTGTCTCCCGCAAGAGCTTCCTCGGCCGCATCCTTGCGGCCTCTGACGGCGCCGCCTCCCAGCCCCGACTTCCGGGCATCGACGTCCACCTCGAACCCGAGGGGCAGTCACCCGTGGATGCCGACGATCGGGTCGAAGGCTCGATCACCGCCGCGGTCTGGGCGTTGCAGCAGGGAGCGGCGATGGTGCGCGTGCACGACGTGAAGGCCACGGTCGATGCCGTCACCCTGGTGAGCGCTGACCGGAGCGTGAACCGGTGACCGCGAGCCGCATGAAGGGGAAGTGGGCGCAGGGCATCCAGCCCCGCAACTTCGCCTGGGTCATCAAGGACCGGCTCGCCATCTGTGAGCGGCCGGGCGGCTACGGCGCGAACCACCGTCGGGTACGCCGCCAGGAGGAGATCATCTGGTTGCGCGAGCAGGGCTTCGGCTGCGTGATCTCGCTGCTGCCCTCTCCCCACAACCTCCACAACTACGACGAGTACGGCTTGTCGTACCTGCACCGGCCGTTCGGCCCGGGCGACGACCCCCGCGCCGTGCTCTCCAGCCTCTACCCGGAGATCCGCGGGCTGGTGAACGGGGGCACCAAGGTCGTGGTCCATGGCGACGAGGTGGGCGACCGCATCTCCGGGGTGATGGGCGGCTACCTCCGCTGGACGGGCATGGTGCCCGAGGGTCCACATGCCATCTCCATCATCGAGACCATCACGGGCCGCCAGCTCGATCCCATGGGCCGGGGCTTCGTCGCCCTGGCCACCGAGCTGCCGGGATGATCGCCCCGTCTCGTTGACCGCCGTGGCGCCTCGGTAGGGTGCGCCCCCGTGTCCGACCTCATCCAGATCCGGGGGTTGCGCGCCCTCGGCGTGATCGGCGTGTGCCCCGAGGAGCGCATCCGGCAGCAACCCTTCGAGATCGAGTTCGACCTCGAAGCCGACCTCGGTCCGGCCGGGACCAGTGACGACCTCGCCGACACCGTCGACTACGGCCTGGCGACGGCACTGGCCGAACGGGTGGTCACCACCGAGCACCACCTCTTGCTCGAGCGTGTCGCCCAGCGCATCGCGGACGAGCTGCTCGCCCTCGACCTCGTAGAGGCGGTGACCGTCACGATCCGCAAGGTCCGACCGCCGCTGCCCCATGACGTGGCGACGTCCGCCGTCACCATCCGGCGGGTCCGGCCGGCGTCGTGACGCGGGCCTTCCTGGCGCTGGGTTCCAACCTCGGCGACCGGGTGGCCTACCTGCGCGCGGCCGTCGACACCCTGGGCGACCGGTCCGAGGTGATCGCCGTGTCGCCGGTGTTCGAGACCCACCCGGTCGGCGGTCCGGACGACCAGGGGCCGTACCTGAACATGGTCGTCCAGCTGGAGACCGACCAATCGCCGCGCGACCTGCTGGAGCTGGCCCGCTTGCTCGAGCGCCAGGCCGGTAGGGAGCGCGTCGTGCACTGGGGGCCCCGCACGCTGGATGTCGACATCGTGTGGGTCGACGGCGTGCAGCTCGACGAAGCAGACCTCAAGGTGCCCCACCCACGCCTGCGCGAGCGGCCCTTCGTGCTGGCCCCGCTCTCGCACCTCGCGCCGGACGTCGTGCCACCGGGTTGGGAAGCATCGTTCGACGACTGCGGCGTCTGGGTGCTCGGGGAGCTCGACGGGCTGTGACTACCCTCCGCTCGGTGCGACGGCGCAGGGGTGACGCGTGACGTGGCTCGGGGCCGATCAGCTGGACCTGCTCGTCGTCGGTAGCGGTGTCGCCGGGCTCTCGGCAGCCGTGCGCGCCGCCGACGAGGCCGGCCTGCGAGTCGGTGTGCTGACAAAGGGCGACCTGGACCAGGCCACGACGCGGTGGGCCCAGGGCGGGGTTGCCGCCGTGCTCGGGGGCGACCCCGATTCGACCGATCTCCACCTCGCCGACACGCTGGGCGCAGGAGCCGGGCTCTGTGATGTCGACGCCGTGCGGATCCTGGTCGACGAGGGGCCCGGTCGGGTCAACGAGCTGATCGCCATGGGTGCGTCGTTCGATCGCGATCGGGAGGGCCGGCTGCTGCTGGCCCGCGAGGGCGGTCACTCGCTCGCTCGGGTCGTGCATGCCGGCGGCGCGGCCACCGGCGCCGAGATCGAGCGGGCGTTGGTGGACAAGGTCCGCGAGACGGCCGCGGCGCTGTGGGAGCGGTGGTTCGGCTTCGAGCTCGTCGCCGAGGGCGGGCGCTGTCAGGGCGTGCGCGCAATCGACGCCGACGGCAACGTCCAGGAGATCGGCGCTCGTCACGTGCTCCTCGCCTCGGGAGGGTCGGGCCAGGTGTTCGCGGCCACGACGAACCCGCTCGAGGCCACCGGTGATGGCCTGGCGATGGCTCTGCGAGCCGGGGTGGCGTGCGCCGACGTCGAGTTCGTCCAGTTCCACCCGACCGCCCTGCTCAGCCCGCGGATGCCCCGGCCCCTGCTGTCGGAGGCGCTCCGGGGCCACGGTGCGCTCATCCGAGATGCCCACGGCCAGCAGTTCGTCGATGAGCTGCAGCCGCGAGACATCGTGGCGCGGGCCATCACGGCCAAGCTGATCGAGCAGGACACGGACCACGTGTACCTCGATGCGACCGTGATCGAGGACTTCGCCGATCGCTTCCCGACCATCAACCGAGATCTCGCCGCCGCCGGCCTCGACCCGGCCCGCGACCTCCTGCCCATCGCCCCGGCCGCTCACTACCAGTGCGGCGGTGTCGTGACGGACCTTCACGGGGCGACCAGCCTGCCCGGCCTGTGGGCGGCGGGCGAGGTGACGTGCACCGGGGTGCACGGTGCCAACCGGCTGGCCTCCAATTCCTTGCTCGAGGGGATGGTGTTCGGCCCCCGCGTGATCGAAGCGATCGAGCGCGGGGTGGAGGGGCCCTCGCCGAGCGGTGCCATGCGGGCCGTCCTCGGTGGCGAGTATCCGCCGAGCGTCATCACCGGCCGTCCGATCGAGCTGCCGGAGCGCGTCGGCCCGCCTCGCCTGGCCGACGCCGGGCTCGATGCGATGCGCGGCATCATCCAGCGAGAGATGACGAGGGGTGCGGGCGTGCTGCGCTCGGCGGCCTCCCTGGACGCGACACGGGCGCGGGTGGACGCGGTCGCGGAGAACCTGGCCCGAGCCGGGCGCAGTGCGCCGGTCGAGGAGCTGAGGAACCTTGCGCTCTGCGCGTCGGCCATCCTGGCCGCTGCGCTCGTCCGCCAGGAGAGCAGGGGCGCGCACGCGCGCTCGGACTGGCCCGAACGGTCCGAAGGCTTCCGCCTCCGGCTCGTCCTCGGGGG
>CAZTVJ010000224.1:0-5925 GCA_964616935.1 uncultured Acidimicrobiales bacterium
GGCAGGCACGACGTCCTCGGGACGGGTTCCCCAGCTCATCTCCTCGATGTCCAGGCCCAGCACACCGAGGAACGGCATGCCGAGGCCGGGCATCCGCAGCATGGACCACTCCGGCCGCCACGGGCCGAAGCCGCCGAAGCGCATCGAGGGGTCGAGCTTCCAGCGCCACCCGTCCTCGTCGTGGCGGGCGCCGATGGAGGCGATGTAGAGCAGCCAGTCGGACGGCAGCCGGGGGTTCAGTCTGCCGCGGCGCCGGGCGAGGTCCTCGAGCGTGCCTGGCTTGCGGATGGCGTCCGAGGCGATGCGACGATGGTCGAGCCAGCCCTCCAGCTCCGCGGCCAGGAGCCGGCTGCGGTCGTGGTTCGGCACGTCCGGCACGGGCCGCTTCGAGGGCAGCCCGTCCAGGTTGACGAGGTGGCTGACCCGGTGCGGCATGGCGTCGGCGAACTGCATGATCAGGCCGCCGCCCTTCGAGTGGCCGATCATCGGCGCCGGCGCCTGGCCGGTGCTGTCCAGCACGGCGAGGAGGTCACGTATGTCGGCCTCCCACGAGTAGAGCGCGGCGCGGTCGCTGTCACCGTGGCCGCGTTGGTCCCACGCGACGACGCGCCAGCCAGCGGCGGTCAGCAATGGGGCGAGCAGGTCCCAGGTCGCGGCGAAGTCGAGCCCGCCATGCACGCAGAACAGGGGCGGCGCGGTCTCTGGACCCCACTCGTACACCGCCAGACCGACACCGTGGGCCACGACCCGGCGTCGGCGGTCGGGGCGACGCGCGCCTGCGTAGGTGCTGGCGGGCGTGTCCATCGACCACGGAGGATAGGTCGAACCACGCGGCGTGGCATCGGTGCCACCGCTCCGGCATCGCGTCTGTCTACGCTCTGGCCGCGCCGGACCCGAGAAGGAGTGTGGTCGTGACGTCCACTGCGCTGCACCGAGCTGCCTTCATCGTCGTCGGGGTGGCCACCATCGCGTCGCTCGCCGGATGCGGCCGGTTCTTCGTCGACTCGGCTACCAATCCGACGACGACGTTGCTCACCTTGCCGGCTACGACCACCACCGCCGTCCCGGTCGTCACCACCACGGCGGCGCCGGCCGAGTACGTCATCGAGCGGGGCGACACGATGCGCAAGATCGCGGCGAAGTTCAACACCTCGGTCGAGGCGATCTTGGCGGCCAACCCGAAGATCACCGACCCGAACAAGATCCAGGCCGGCCAGCGGATCGTCATTCCGCCGCCGACCCCGGTGGCCACGGTGCCCCCGACCCCATCCTCAACAGGCTGAGCGGCCTCCTACCGAGGTATCAGGCCCGCGGCGAGGGAAGCGTCAGCGACGAGTCGCAGCGAGGCTCGGCCGAAGCGAAGCGGCGGCCATGCCGAGCCATCATGCGCGGTGCACCTCGGTGAGGGTGGCGATGTCGTCCATGATGCGGCCGAGCTCGAAGTCCTTGGGGGTGTAGACGGCGGCGACACCGAGGGCAGCCAGCTTCGGCCGGTCCTCCTCGGGGATGATGCCGCCCACGATCACGGGCGCGTCCACTCCCTCGGCGCGTAGGAGGCGGACCACCTCGGGCACCAGCGTGAGATGGCTCCCCGACAGGATCGAGAGACCGACGACATCGGGATCCTCGTCGCGGGCCGACGCGGCGATCTGCTCGGGTGTCATGCGGATGCCCGAGTACACGACCTCCATGCCGGCATCGCGCGCCGCCACCGCGATCTGCTCCGCGCCGTTGGAGTGCCCGTCCAACCCCGGCTTGGCCACGAGCAGGCGGGGTGGTCCGCCGACCATCTGGCGGACACGCTGGGTGACGACGTCGAGCTCGGCCGTGCGGCGTCCGCCCACGGCGGCCGCTACACCGGTCGGGGCGCGGAACTCACCGAACACCTCGCGCAGCACCCCGGCCCACTCGCCGGTCGTTCCGCCGGCATGCGCCAGCGCGATGGTGGGTGGCATCAGGTTGTCGCCGCCTTCAGCCGCACGGCGCAGCTCGTCGAGGGCCGCGGTCACTCCGCTTGGTTCACGGTTGGAACGCCAAGCCCGGACGTCGGCAACGAGCTCTTCCTCCACGGCGGGGTCGACCGTGAGGATGCTGCCTTCGCCACCCAAGGGGGATGGCTCCGTCTCGACGAAGCGGTTGACGCCCACCACGGTCAGGTCGCCGTCTTCGATGCGCCGGGTGCGCTCCGCGAGGCTGGAGACCAGGCGCCCCTTGAGCACCTCGATCGCCTCGAACGCACCGCCGAGGGCGAGCACGTCGTCCAGCTCGGCCTGGGCGGCGTCGACCAGCTCACGGGTACGGGCCTCGACGACATGGGAGCCGTCGAAGATGTCGTCGTGCTCCAGCAGGTCGGTCTCGTAGGCCAGCACTTGTTGCATGCGCAACGACCATTGCTGATCCCACGGGCGGGGAAGTCCCAGGGCCTCGTTCCAGGCGGGAAGCTGCACGGACCGTGCGCGTGCTCGCTTCGACAGCGTGACGGCCAGCATCTCCAGCACGATGCGCTGCACGTTGTTCTCCGGTTGGGCCTCGGTGAGCCCGAGGCTGTTCACCTGCACGCCGTAGCGGAAGCGCCGCTGCTTCGGATCGTCCACGCCGTAGCGCTCCAGGCAGATGCGGTCCCACACCTCGGTGAAGGCGCGCAGCTTGCAGACCTCGTCGACGAAGCGGATGCCCGCGTTCACGAAGAACGAGATGGCGCCGACGACAGCAGGGAACCTCTCGGGCTCGACCTGGCCCGACTCGCGCACCGCGTCCAGCACCCCGATGGCCGTGGCCAGCGCGTAGGCCAGCTCCTGCACGGGCGTCGCCCCGGCCTCCTGTAGGTGGTAGCTGCACACGTTCATGGGGTTCCAGGCCGGTGCGTGGTACGCGCACCAGGACACCATGTCCACGATGAGGCGACGGCTCGGGCCGGGCGGGAAGATGTACGTGCCGCGGCTGAGGTACTCCTTCACGATGTCGTTCTGTGTGGTGCCCCGCAGCTCGCGTGCCGGCACTCCGAGGTCGTCGGCGTTGGCGACGTAGAGGCCGAGCATCCACGCCGCTGTGGCGTTGATGGTCATCGAGGTGTTCATCTGCCCCGGCGGGATGCCGTCGAGCAGCGTGCGCATGTGCCCGAGGTGGGCCACGGGCACGCCGACCTTGCCCACCTCACCGCGCGCCAGCACGTCGTCGGGGTCGTAACCCGTCTGGGTCGGGAGGTCGAATGCGATCGACAGGCCGGTCTGGCCCTTGGACAGATTCGTGCGGTACAGCTCGTTCGAGGCCGCTGCCGTGGAGTGGCCGGAGTAGGTCCGCATCATCCAGGGCTGGTCGGCCATGGTGCTCATTCGACTCCGTCGACCGGTGCCGGCGCCACTTCCGCGACGCGGACGTCGATGTGGGCCGTCGGCCGCCAGCGTCCCGGGCCTCGCAGCGCCAACGCCAGCCGCCCGAGGTACTCGTCCCTCGGCACCTCCACGACGCCAAGCGTGGCGAGGTGCTGCGTGCGCCACTGCACGTCGAGCAGCCCGATGCCGCAGGCGCGCAGGTGCTGCACCAGCCCGACCAGCGCCACCTTCGAGGCGTCGACCGCGTTGCTGAACATCGACTCACCGGCAAAGAGCCCGTTGATCGCCACGCCGTACAGACCGCCCACCAGGTCACCACCGGGCGACCAGGCCTCTACGCTGTGCGCCCAACCGAGCCGGTGCAGCGCTGAGTAGGCGTCCACGAAGGCCGGGTTGATCCAGCCACCTGGGCGGGTGGCGCGCCCGCACCTCACCATCACGTCACGAAACGCGTTGTCGACCCGCACGTCGTAGCGACGCACCGACCGCCGCAGCGAGCGCGACACCTGCAGCCCGTCGAGCGGGAGGACGCCTCGCGGGTCGGGCGACCACCAGCCGAGGCGACGGCGGCTGACCGGCATGGGGAACAGCCCACTCCGGTAGGCGGCCAGCAGTGTGCCGGCCTCTAGGTCACCGCCGATGCAGACCATGCCGTCGGGCCCCGCGGCACCCGGCGCCGGGAACTGCCAGCGGGTCGGTGTTGGCTCGATCGGGTCAGCGGCGGTAGTCGTAGAAGCCCCGGCCGCTCTTGCGTCCCAGGCGGCCGGCGGACACCATCCGGCGCAACGTTGGTACGGCGGCGAAGTTCGGGTCGCGGGACTCTTCGTAGAGCGCGTCGAGGATGGCAACGGACGTGTCGAGGCCCACGAGGTCGAGCAGCGCGAATGGACCCATCGGGAAGTTGCAGCCGCCCTTCATGGCGGTGTCGATGTCCTCCAGCGAGGCCGTGCCCCGCTCGTGCAGCCGCACAGCGTTGTTCAGGTACGGGAACAGCAGGGCGTTCACGATGAAGCCGGCGCGGTCCTTCACCTCGACCGGGTCCTTGCCGCAGTCGATGGCGAAGGCGCGCACGGTCTCGACGGTGTCGTCGTCGGCGGTGAGAGGACGGACGATCTCGACGAGGGCCATGATCGGCGCTGGGTTGAAGAAGTGGACGCCGCAGACCCGCTCGGGCCTCTTGGTCTCCACCGCCAGCTCGATGACGGGCAGCGTCGAGGTGTTCGTGGCCAGGATGGCGTCGGCCCGAACGTGCTGATCGAGGTCGCGAAAGAGCTGCTTCTTGGCGGCGAGATCCTCCACGATCGATTCGACCACGAGGTCACAGTCGTAGAGATCGGCCAGGTCCGTCGTGACGGTCACGCGGGCAAGTGCCGCTTCGCGCTCGGCTGCGTCCATCTTGCCCTTGTCCACCTGCTTCGTCAGCGAGGCATCGAGCGCGGCCGCCATGGCGTCCGCGGTGGCCCGCTGGCGGGACCTCAGGACCACCTCGTGGCCCGTCTTGGCGGCCACTTCGGCGATCCCTGCGCCCATGATGCCCGAGCCGACGATGCCGACCCGCTTCACCTTGGTGCTCGTCATGGACGCGATGTTACTGATCGGTAGGGGATGTGAAACAGGTCCGTTCGCACCATCGTCTCGTTCACGTGGCGGTCGCCGACTCGCAACCTTTCGCCGATACCGTCATGCGCGTGAGCACCGTCGAGCTGTCCCGGGTCATCCCGCTCAGCGCGGTGCACAACTTCCGTGACCTCGGTGGGTACCCGACGCTGGACGGGCGGGTCACCCGATGGCGCACGCTCTTCCGGGCCGACGGCCTGCACCGACTGACGGCCGCGGACCTGGACGTCATGCGCGACCTCGGCATCCGTACCGTGCTCGACCTCCGCACGCCGGAGGAGCTGGCCGAACGGGGCACCTACCCGGTGGCCGACCACGCCGTCTCGTTCCACCACCTGCCCGTGATCGACGTCACCTGGGACCCGGGCGAGGCGCCCGCCGCCGACGTACCGGCGGGAGAGTTCCTGCTGGGCAAGTACCTGCAGATGCTCGAGATGGGCGAGCCGCGGCTGGCGGAGGCCTTCCAGATCCTTGCCGTCCCGGAGGCGTTCCCGGCCGTCTTCCACTGCGCCGCCGGCAAGGACCGCACGGGCCTGCTCGCAGCGCTCGTGCTCTCCGCGCTCCGTGTACCCGACGAGCACGTCGTGGCCGACTATGCACTGACCGGCGAGGCCATGGGTCGTATGCGCGCCTGGCTCGAGGTCAACAGCCCCGAGTGGCTGGAGATGATGAACGCCCAGCCGGCGGCGTTCCTGTCCGCCGATCCTGCGGCCATGGCCGGCATCCTGCAGCTGATCCGCGACGTCCACGGTTCCACGCGGGCGTACCTGAGCAGCCTCGGCGTCTCGTCGGTGGCCCTCAGCGTCCTGGAGGACGCCCTGCTCGAACCGGCCTGAAGCTCAGTGGGCGGCGAGGAACTTCAGGAACGCCTCGAGCGTGGTCTGCAGGCTCGCGGGGTCCATGGCCACGTGGCTGACGCCCGGGATCACGACGAACGTGCTGTCGGGAACGGCGGCGGCGACGGCGCGCAGACCGC
>CAZTVJ010000225.1:0-10548 GCA_964616935.1 uncultured Acidimicrobiales bacterium
CCGAGGGTGCCACGATCGCCTACGAGCGGGCCCAGGTGTGGGCGCTCCTGCTGCACGCTCGGGAGGACCTCTTGGCGCTCGACGTTGCGCTCGAACGACTCGACAGCGGCACGATCACGACGTGCAGCGTGTGCGGCGGTCCGATCGCGTTGGCCCGCCTGATGGCGCAGCCGCAAGGGCGGACCTGCATCCGGTGCGCCTCCTGAGCCCCGCCCGCCAGGTCGCTCAGCAGCAGGCAGCCGTCGGTTCATCGATGGCGTCGGTGGCGCAGCACCCGTCGATCGGGCTGAGGACGGGGGCGTCGGCCAGCACCTTGTAGAACTCCCACGCGTTGTCCGGCCCCTGGATCCACACCTTGTCCTGCACCGCGTAGCAACAGGTCGTGGACTCCTGCAGATCGGTGGAGAGCTGCTCGGCACGGGCCCGTGCCGTGGCCGCCATGACCTCCTCGGACGAGTCGACCTCGACTCCGATGTGGTTCAGCGAGCCCGGCTCGCCGGCGCCCGCGAACAGCACCAGCTTGAGGGGCGGGTCGACGATGGCGAAGTTCGCGTAGCCGTCCCGGACCTTGGCCGGCGCCACACGGAAGAGCCTCGTGTAGAACTCGATCGAGGCGTCGAGGTCGGCGACGTTGAGGGCGAGCTGGACTCGTGACACGGTGATCCTCCAATAGATTGACTACGGTCGATGAAGACAGACTAGCGACTCATCGACGTTTGTCAATCAGATTTCTTCGATCATCTTCGATATGCTCTGGCGATGGCTGCTCGGACGCTGCTCCCCCTCAACGATCCGGTGCTGTGCTGCGGGCCGGTCACCAACGAGGTCCTCGACGAGGACCAGGCCGAGGCGCTGGCCCGTGCGTTCGCGGCCCTCGCCGATCCCATCCGGCTGCGCCTGCTTTCGTTCATCGCCTCGTCCGACGCCGAGGAGGTGTGCGCGTGCGACCTGCTCGGGCCGTCCGGGCGCTCGCAACCCACCGTCAGCCACCACATGAAGATCCTGGTCGACACCGGTCTCGTCACCCGCGACAAGCGCGGCCTGTGGGTCTGGTACCGGGTTGTCCCCGAGCGCCTCGAAGCACTGCGCGCCACGCTCACCTGACGTCAGGAAGCCGTCACGCTGTGGCGGGCTTGATCGCCCGGACGATCGCCGCGTGGACCCCGTCGCCCACTGCCTGGGCCGAGAGCAGCACGTCGATACCAGATCGACCATCGACGACAGTCGATCGTCACGGTGAGAAGTCGCGGCCGGTGGCCGGGCCAAGTCAACGGGACGAAGGTCCCGCCCGACCGGGCCAGGCGGTCCTATCCTCGCTCCGGACACCGCACCAAGATCGGTTCGTGCAGAGCCGAAGCTTCCTGTCCCTTCTCGGCGCGTCCATGGGGTTCTTCGCCATGGTGCTCGCGGCCATCGCCATCATGGTCAGCAACGACAGCGCGGGCGTGATCAGCGCGACGGTGCCGTCCGTGGAGGTGTCGTTGAGCGAGTTTGCCATCACGCCCGCCGAGATCACCGTGCCGCCGGGTCCGGTTCGATTCGTGGTGACCAACACCGGCAGCCTCGACCACAACTTCGAGATCAAGGGCGTCGCCCAGACGCGCAACCTCAAGCCGGGTGAGACGCAGACGCTCGAGGCCGAGATCACGCCCGGCCACCACGACACGATCTGCAACGTCGCCGGGCACGAGGGCTCGGGCATGAAGGGCATGGTGATGGCGGTGGAAGGTGCCAGCGTCGCCGGCGGAGCCGATGCTGGAGGCGCGGTCACGTCGATGGCGCCGGAAGAGATGGACGCGATGATGGAGGAGGGCGTCAACACCTTCCTGCGGGTGAACGGCCTCGCGGAGCCGCCGATCGCCATCAAGGATGCGGGCAAGGAGAACGCAGACCTCGCGCCGACCATCCTGCCGGACGGCACCAAGGAATTCGACCTCGTCGCCAAGGTCGTCGACTGGGAGGTCGAGCCAGGCAAGATCGTCAAGGCTTGGACCTACAACGGCACTGTGCCTGGTCCGGTGCTGCGGGTCGCCGAGGGCGACAAGGTGCGGATCAATCTCACCAACGAGCTGCCCGAGTCGACGAGCCTCCACCCCCACGGTTGCCAGGTGCCGAACGGCATGGACGGCTTCGACCCGATCACCCAACCGCCCATCAAGCCAGGTGAGACCTTCACCTACGAGTGGGTGGCCAAGGGACCCAAGGTGTGCATGTACCACTCCCACCACAACGCACAGGTCCAGGTGCCCAACGGACTCGTCGGCGCCCTCTACATCGGCGACCTGACCCTCCCAGCGGGCACACAGGTCGATCGCGAAGTCACCATGGTCCTCAATGACGCCGGCACGATCGGGCTGTCGCTGAACGGTCGGAGCTTCCCGGCCACCCAGGGGTACGTCGTAAAGCGGGGCGAGACGATGCTCGTCCACTACTTCAACGAAGGGATGCAGGTCCATCCGATGCACCTGCATCAGCCGCACGGCCTCGTGGTGGCCAAGGACGGGGTGGAGCTGCCTCAGCCCTTCCTCTCGGACACCATCAGCGTGGCGCCCGGTGAACGGTGGAGCGTGCTCTACACGTTCGAGGAGCCCGGCGTGTGGGCGTGGCACTGCCACATCCTCACGCACGCCGAGACGCCTCAGGGCTTCCGATACATGGCAACAGCGGTCGTCGTTCAGTGATCGCAGCCAGTCCCGCGCCCCGGGACCTTCGGCCGTAGCCAGTCACGGCGCGCCCGATCACGCTGATGTCGAGAGACCTGAGGAGACCTGTGAACCAGCTTCGAGAGCGCATGCTGATCGCCGTCGACTGCTCCGAGCACTCGGCGCGGGCCCTGCGGTGGGCGATCGCCCACTCCGGCGGCTACCAGCTCGAGGTGGTCGCGGCGTGGAGCCTGTTCGAACAGCTCCAGAACGACACGTTCGACCCCCACTTCGACGAGGATCGCGCTCGCGTCCTGGTCGAGACGTTCCTCGTCACCACTCTGGGCGAGGAACGTCCCCCGGACCTGATCGTCACCCTCGTCAACGATCTCGCGGCGCGGGCGATCCTCGATCGGGCAAGGGCGGCCGACATGGTCGTACTTGGCTCGCGCGGGCACGGAGGCTTCACCGGGCTTCTGCTCGGATCGGTCAGCGATCAGGTCGTCCACCACGCGAGCTGCCCCGTGGTGGTGGTCCCCCCAAAGCGAGGACAGGCATGACAAAGCCGTCGCCCAGGGCGGCCCTTCTGAGAGGAGTGCTCGAGAATGAAGCGCAGGACCCTTGACATCATCTTCAGCGTTGGCGGTTTGGCTCTGGCCATCCTGCTGGGCGTGCTCGGCCTCGTCCTGAGGTCGAATGCCACCTTCGCCCAGGCGTACGTCCGTGATCAGCTGGTCGCGCAGGAGATCATGTTCACCCCGGCGGACAAGCTCACGCCGGAGGAGCAGGCATCGCCTGGCCTGGTCAGGTATGGCGGCCGGCAACTCGTGACGGGCAAGCAAGCCGAGGTCTACGCCAACGACTACATCGCCCCCCACCTGGGTGAGGTCAACGACGGCAAGACCTATGCGCAGACCAGCACCGAAGCCCGTGCAGCAAGGGCGCAGGCAACGGAGGCCAAGGCCGCAAATGCTCCCAACGCAGCGGAGCTCGACGCACAGGCAGCTGCCCTCGAGGGAAAGGTCCAGACGCTGTTTCGCGGTGAGACGCTGCGCGGGCTGCTGCTGACGTCTTACGGCTTCAGCATCTTCGGCGACAAGGCCATGCAGGCCGCATGGGTGTGCTTCATCGCAGCGTTCGTGCTGTTCGTCGCCTCCATCGCCGGGTTCGTCCACGCCTTCCGGACGTCGAGAAGCGAGGCCTTCGCCCCAGTCGAGGCCACGACAGTCTCGCAACCGGCTGCGCTCGCCTGACCCAAGCCGTGCCGCCGTGGACGGCGGGTCGTCGCACGACGACCCGCCGTCCTGCGCGCGTCCCTGAAGCAGCCCCTGGCTGAGAGGATGGACTGTGGCCGATCAAATCACGGTGTTCCTCCTCGATGATCACGAGATCGTGCGCCGCGGCCTGCGCGACCTGCTGGAGGCCGAGGGGGACCTGGCCGTCGTCGGCGAAGCCAGCACGGCCGAACAAGCCGTGCACCGAGTCCACGCCCTCGACCCCGACGTCGCCATCTTGGACGTGCGGCTCGAGGAGGGCAACGGCGTCGAGGCCTGCCGAGACATCCGATCCCTGCATCCCCGCACCGCCTGCTTGATGCTCACGTCGTTCGCGGACGACGAGGCGCTCTTCCAGGCGATCATGGCCGGTGCGGCGGGCTACATCCTCAAGCAGATCCGCTCGAACGACCTCGTCGACGCCGTTCGGCGCGTCGCCGCCGGACAGAACCTGCTCGACCCGGTGGTCACCGCTCGCGTGCTGGAGCGCCTGCGGCGCGGGCCAGAGGAGGACGAGCGGGTCGCTCGCCTGAGCAAGCAGGAGCGACACGTGCTGGACCTGCTGGCCGAAGGGCTGACCAACCGCCAGATCGCCGACCAGCTCCACCTTGCCGAGAAGACCATCAAGAACTACGTGACCTCGATCCTGTCCAAGATGGGCATGACCCGTCGGACTGAAGCGGCCGTCTACGCCGCCCGCCACATCAAGCCGACCCCACCGACGTAGCACGAGGCGCGCAGGGCCGGGGGCCGGCCTGGCAGCCGCCCGCGCCCGCTCTGAGCGTGGGGGCCGAGCCCCGTTCGCGCGGCGTCGGGGGAGGGACCTTGGTCACTGGCACGACGGTGGCTGCGGGCGGATGCTGTGGGGCATGCACGGCCTCGAGGAGCTGTCACGGGACGAATGCCTCCGCCTCCTTGCTCGCGTACCGGTCGGTCGGATCGGATGTGTGCATGAGGGACGACCCATCGTCCTCCCTGTCAACTTCGCGTTGCTTGGCGACGACGTCGTGGTCCGGACCGGAGCGGGCACGATCCTGTCGGTCGCCATCGCGGGCGCTGTGGTGGCCTTCGAAGCCGACGGCTGGGACGTCACGGAGAGGCATGGATGGAGCGTCCTCGCCCAGGGGTGGCTGGCCGAGGTCACCCGTCCGGACGAGCTGGCGGAGATCGCGACGATCGGCGTGCAGCCCTGGGCGCCCGGCCTGAAGGGCCATGTCGTGCGGATCAGGACCGACACCGTCAGCGGACGGCGGCTCCCCGAGTTGCAGCGCCACCCGATGGCTGGGGCGCAAGGGCCGGTGTCCGGACCCGAGACCCCGATCGGCGCCCTTCGGCTGCGGAGCGTCGTGGCGCTGCATCCGCTGGCCACCATCGCCGAAGCCATCAGCGTTCTCGGGGCAGCGAGATCCCCGGTCGGTGAGCTCGGACCAGGAAGCGCTCGCCTCGTCAGCGTCACCGGGCTCGTCGACGCCATCACCTCGGGCGCGGCGACCGATGGTCCTGCCGACCAGCGTTGCGGCGAGGGCGTCCTCGTCCTCGGTGGCTTCTCACCTCTGCTCGACGCTGTCCGGGCGATGACCGAACGAGGCATCACTCACGTCGCCGTGCGGCCGACCGGAGATCAAGCATGGGGCGTCCTCACCGTCGCCGACGCGTTGCAGAGCCTGCTCTGGGTGTTCGATCCCGTCGTCGCCAGCCTCAGACAGCGGGCATCCACCTGCACGTGATCGATCAACTCGTCTCCCTCAGCCTCGGGCCGACGCGATCCAGCAAGAGACCAGCCATGCTGGCGCCAGCGTGGTTGGCGGCCCTGTTGTCCATGGGCTACTCGCAATGGGCGCGTCCTCCGATGCGCCATCCCCACCGACTCCTCAGGGTGTGAGAGCGAAGGATGACCGCCGACCAGTTGGGCCGCCCAGGCCGAGCGCATTTCTCCTTGCGACGAGGACGAAGGTCCCTTCACCGCGGGCGGTTCGCTCCCTAGGTTGCCATTCAGGGAAAGGGGTCTCTTGATGACCGACAGCGAACGACCCATCGGGCTCTCCGTCTGGGAAGCGAACCTCTACGAGCAGCTGACGAACCACGTGGCGAGCGAGGCCTCGTTCCTGGACCGGTACCGGGCGCTCGCCGAAGGAACCGACGGACACGTCAGGTTCCTGCTCGAGCTCATTGGAGAGGACGAGGCCCGCCACCACCGCTTGTACGAGCAGTGGGCCGACACCATCCGCCGGTCTGCTGTGTTCGAGGCTGCGCCAGATGGCGTTCCCGACCTGATCCCCGAATCCGATCCGACTGAGCTGGTCGACGCCATCGACGAGCTCCTCGCCGTCGAGAGGGCAGATGCCCGCCACCTCAAACGGCTGCAGCGGGAGCTTCGCGACGTCCGCACGACGACGATCTGGCCGCTCGTCGTGCAAACCATGCAGCTCGACACCAAGAAGCACATCCAGATCCTCGAGTTCCTGCGCCACCATGCGAACGAGACCGCCCGCCACCAAGCGGCGCACTAGACAGGCGGGCGAAGCGGTGCCGACGGAGACCTTCGACGCCGCCAGCGCCCCGGACCCCCAACGACCATGTCTCGTGTGAGCCTCGACGCCGCCGGCCTCGAGATCCTCGACCGCGCCACCTGCATCGAGCTGCTCGCTCGTAGCCGCACTGGCCGGATCGCCATCTCGGTCAAGGCGTTGCCCAGCATCGTGCCAGTCCCGTTCGTCGTGATCGGCGACGAGATACGGCTGCGAACGCGCAAGGGCACCAGCCTCGAGGCTGCGACGGTGGACGCTGTCGTCGCGTTCGAGGCTGACGGCATCGAGGCCGGTTCAGGCCGATGGTGGAGCGTGCACGTGACTGGCGTCGCCCGGCACGAGAACGGCGACGCCGGGCCAGCCGCACCGGGCGACGTCGAAGAGCGCTCGGCGGGAGCGAGCCCGGCGTGCGTCATCTCCATCTCGACCGAGCACATGTCGGGCCGGCGTACGTTGACCAGTCGCGTCAAGGAGTAGCCGGGTTGTGCCGAGGGATCCGCCACTCGACCGTGGTGCCACCACCATCCCCGACGTGCACGTGCAGGTCGCCGCCGAGCCGCTGCGCCCGCCTAGCCATGTTCGTCAAGCCTCGCCCCTCGGCGCGGCGCTCGACAGGGAAGCCGATCCCGTCGTCAGCGACGCGAAAGGCGACGTCCGAGCCGGAGGCGAGCACGTCGACCCGCACGGTCCTGGCGCGGGCGTGACGGGCCACGTTGGACAACGCCTCACGGAGGGCGCCTATCAGCTCGTCCGCGTCCTCCTTCGTCAGGGCCGCGTCCACGGGCCCGTCGAACACGACCGAGGGTCGCATACCGAGCACGGGAGTGGCCTCGTCCACCACGCCCAGGATGCGCTCGCGCGCACCGCCGGAGACTGCAGCGGACGGCCACGTAAGAGCGAAGATCGTCGAGCGGATCTGGCGGATGGTGGCGTCCAGGTCGTCCACCGCCAACTGGATGCGCTCCACCACGTCTGGGTCGTGGATCCTGCGAGCCGTCCCCTGAAGCGACAAGCCAGTGGCGAAGAGCTGCTGGATGACCGTGTCATGCAGATCCATGGCGATGCGTTCACGATCCTCGAGCAACGCCAGCTCCTGCACCCGGGCGTGGAGCCGCGCGTGCTCGATCGCCGCTCCGGCTGCCGCGGCCAGCCCGACGACGAGCTCCTCGTCCACATCGGTGAACTCCTCCGACGACTGCTTGTCCGTCAAGTAGAGGTTGCCGAACACCTCACCCCGGACGAGCACGGGCACGCCGAGGAACGAGCGCATCGACGGGTGGCCGGGCGGGAAGCCATAGCAGTCGGGGTGCTCACGGAGGTCGGCCAACCTGAGCGGCTTCGGGTCGGCGATGAGCAAGCCCAGGATGCCGCGCCCCTTGGGGAGTCCACCGATCTCGAGGCGCACGTCGTCGTCGATGCCAACGGTGATGAACTCCACCAAAGACGACTTCGACCTGTCCAGCACACCCAGGGCCCCGTAGCGGGCGTCGACAAGGCCCGTGGCCGCGACGACCATGCGTCGGAGCGTGGCCTCGAGGTCGAGGTCGGAACCCACGGCCATCACCGCGTCGAGCAACTGACGGAGGCCGTCTGCGCCAGCCACGCTTCTCCAGGGCACCCTCCGATGGTACGGCCCCCCATGGCTCGCCAGCGCGGGTGACGGCCGGGGACCTTCGGCCCTTGTGGGAGCGCGCGGCGGTGGCGATACTGATGGCATGACCGTTGATCAGCGCACTGGGATGGCGATCCTCGAGCCGGACGAGTGTTGGCCGTTGCTCCGCGACGCTGAGGTGGGTCGTCTTGCCGTCGCCATCGCCGATCACCCCGACATCTTCCCCGTCAACTTCGTCGTCGATCACGCCACGGTCGTCTTCCGCACCGCCGAGGGCACGAAGCTCGCCGCCGCCGTCCTCGGACACTCGGTTGCGTTCGAGATCGACGGCTACGAACCTGCCTCCGGAAGCGCCTGGAGCGTCGTCGTGAAAGGCCGCGCCACCGAGATCGCCCGAATGCACGACTTGTTCGACGCGCTCGACCTGCCGCTGTTCCCCTGGCACGCAGGCCCCAAGCACCGCTTCGTGCGCATCGTTCCAGAGAGCGTCACCGGCCGCCGGTTCCATGTCGTGGCGCGACCGACATCGGAAGGTGCCAAGGTCCGTAGATCCCCGATCGAGTGAGCCGGCTCGACGTCGCTACTGCGACCCGCCGGGCGCTCTGACCTGCTCGTCTCCCGATCCGCACCGGGAATCCGACCACGACGCCCGGGAGGCAGCCCGAGCCCCTGGAGGTAAGCGCACCATCGCGAGCTCGCCGTGCTCGATCATGGAACACCGTCCTCGCAACCATCGTCGTCGAAGACCTCGGCGCCCGTCGGCTCGATGGGCACCGTGGCGT
This sequence comes from uncultured Acidimicrobiales bacterium, assembly GCA_964616935.1. Taxonomy (GTDB): domain Bacteria; phylum Actinomycetota; class Acidimicrobiia; order Acidimicrobiales; family Ilumatobacteraceae; genus CAZTVJ01. The sequence continues at coordinate 8,839 of CAZTVJ010000225.1, forward strand.
TCATGCGCTGTCGTAGCTCCGCCAGGTGCAGGTAGATCGTCCGGCGGGCCCGGTTCTGGTTCCCGAGGGGCCGATGCGCGGCGAGCGAGTGCCAAGGGTTGAACGACAGCTCGTCGGCGAAGGCCCGTTGGCGCGGCGCGTCGAAGTGCTGCGCGGGGATGTGCAACCGGCCCACCGGCACGAAGGGCGACAGCGACTCGGGCCATTCGACGCCGTCGTCCTCGATGGGCATCCTGCGGGCATCGGTCTGCACCTGGACCATGAGGTCGAACGTCACGCCACCCGTGGCCAACGTGGCCGCCATCGCCTCGCGCAGGTAGTCGTCGGACGGGCAGCGGGGAAACGGTGTCCGGACTGCGTGCTGTGGCTTCAGCGAGTACTTCATCGCCTGGCCCTCGCCCAGCAGGTACGACGAGCAGCTCCAGTACTGCTCGTACAACGGATTGGTCTGCGTCTTCGAGTACAGGCCCTGCATGAGACCGTCCAGCAGGTGGGCGCCGCGGCGCTCCAAGAAGTAGAGGATCGGTGTGCCCGCCCCGATGTGGCGCTGCAGCTGCAGGTTCGCGGCCACGTCGGGCGTCGTGAAGGTGGGCACGCTGATGCCGGTGAGATCCTGGGTCCACCGTTCGTCGAGCAGCTTGGGTCCGGGCACACCCATGACCTTGACGCCGATGCTCAGGACACCGTTGTCCTTCATGTCGGGCGGCGCGAGCGGCCCAGGGCCGGCGAAGCGCACCCACGCCGGGTACCGCGCCGGCTCCTCGAACAGACCGCGCCGGAGCCGGTCGGGAACGTCCTGGGACACGTCGACCTCGCCCCGCACGACGCCGTAGGTCTTGGTGTTCCCCGCCCGTTGCGCAGGCGGCGCGTCGTCGTAGGTGCGATGGACGAAGGCGGACATCGCCTCGACGATCGCGGCCGCCAGCTCATCTTCGTCGGGCCGGTAGGTCTCCTCGCAGAGGCCGCCTCCTCCGCGTGCACGCCGGGCCGCGATCAGACGCTGGACCGTGTTGGTCAGGCGCCGGCGCAGGAGCCGATCGAAGGTCGGACGGAAGTACGGGTCGATCCGGCGCTCGGCGCTGATGACGCCTACCAGGACGTCGTTCGCCCGCTGGGCAAAGGTCATGTGTGGAGATGGCCCAGGTAGCGGATGGCCCGCAGGCTGGGCAGGAAGAAGTACGCGCCCCCGATCACCGAGATGAAGCTCGGCAGGCCCGTGTACCGCGTTCTCACCGGCAGGCCGGGGACGCGGAAGCTCTGGCCGGGCGAGGTCGTGACGAGCGGATCGCGATCCTCGTAGAGGCCTTCGAACTTCGGGTTGTCGCACCACGTGCCCTGGATGAACTCGAACTGCCGAGCGATGTTGGCGTTCATGCAGATGAAGTGCAGGCCGGGTCCGGACACGGCACCCGGCTCGCTCGGGGCCGGGTCCCGTTGGCGACCGCGGCGCAGGATGCGGTGCCGCTTGTTGACCGCGATCGAGTCGTCGGACCCCGGCTTCGGGGGGAGCGAGTCGCGCGGGTTGGCCCGGCGGATGTGGGCGCCGATGGGACAGCGAAGGCCCTCGCGATCCTCGTTGAAGTAGCCGAAGTCGTTGGCGCGCGCCAGGCTCGGGTCGTCGGCGTCGGGGGCGAGCACGAGCGGAGCACCGCTCGGCCACCGACCGACGATCTTGGCCGCCAGCCGCATCGCCGCCTCGCGGTCGCTCGT
>CAZTVJ010000226.1:0-4693 GCA_964616935.1 uncultured Acidimicrobiales bacterium
GAGGCGTCGAGGATGGCGAACCCGTTCAGGGGCACGCCGTTCACACTGGTGAAGCTGCCACCCACGTAGACGGAGTTGGTCGCGGCGTTCACCTCGAGCGCCTCGACAGGGCCGTTCAGCTTGGGCTGGAAGCTGGGCCACGCCGCGCCGTTCGTCGCTTCGACCGCGAAGAGGTACGGCTGGTCGATCCCGGCGTCGTTGGCGGGCACGCCTGGCCCACCGGAGGGTGAGAAGGCCCTGTTGTCCGGGGCGATCTGGGTGAAGCTGCCGCCGATGTAGACGGTGTTGTTCCCCGCCATCTTGGCCATGGCCTTCACCTTGAACCCGTCGTCACGGCTGTTGCCCTGACTGACGTTGGTGACCCAGCTCGGATCCGGTGGCAGACCGACGTTGGCGGCCGCCACCTCCGGTACCAGGACGGCGAGCCCCACCGACACCAGCGCGCCGGTCATCGTGGCCGCGACGATGCCGCGGCCTCTGCTTCCACGTACCTTGCTCATCCGCCTCACCGTCGCTTCGCCCGCAACTTTGGACCCTGTGGAGTAGAACGCCGAACGCGCTGAACTGGATATGCAACCACGATCGGGCCGCACGACATCGTCACCCCGCCCACGTCAGCCGAGCACCAGCGCGCTGACGTCGAGCAGGTAGTGCACCGACCCGGCTTGGTTGAACACGGCCAGCCCATCACCAGCCGACAGCGCGAGCACCGCGGCATTCGGCACGTCCTCGCCCGGCGCCACGTTGAGGTTCGACGACCCCGGGGTCGCGTTCCCGGCCGGGTAGAGCGTGAGGAAGGTGGCCGCCGTCGCCCTGGTGGCCGTGGCGTTGACCACCAGCCCGGCCACCGGCGCCGGCGTCGCCTCGTCCACGGCCCGCAGATCCCACACCCTCTGGCCCGGGCCGGCGAGCGGGCCTCCAACGGCACGGGTGTCGATCAGGCGGACCGGGGAGTCGAGCGGGAGCAGCCGACCGGCGGGGTCGTTGTCGAAGGCCGCCGCGCGGGTGAAGGTGGCCAGCAGGTCGACGATGAGGTGGGTCGAGCCGGAGGCGTTGAACAGCTTGATCCGCCCAGCCTGCGGGCCGGTCGTGGGCACCCGCACCATCACCAGGTTCGGGCGCACCTGGGCTGGCACGAGGTTCAGGTTCGAGGCATTGGGCGGACCCGGGAGATCTCCCGGGTAGACGGTCACATAGGTGCCCGTGGTCGGGTCGACGCCCGTGAGGTTCACCACGACGCCGTTCACACTGGAGCCGGGGGGCACGACCTGGACCTCGACGCTCTGGCCGGCGCCAACCTTGGCGAGGGCGCGCGAGTCGTACACGCGGGTGGGCACCTGGGCGGCGATCTTGCTGCCCGGGACGGGCGTGGTCGCGGAACCGAACCAGCCGACGACGTCGACGAGAACGTGCGCCGCTCCCGCGCTCACCAGGACGTTCACGAGCCCGCTGGCCGGCACCCGTGCCACGACGAGGTTGGGCACCGTCTGGCCCGCACCGAAGTTCAGGTTCGAGGTGCTCGGCACCGCCTCGCCGCCGGGGTACACGGTGAGGTAGCCGGGGGCGGTGGGCTGGGTGACGGTGACGTTCAGGGCCAACATCGCCACGCCGGTCGCCGGCACCTGGCCGACGCCGGCCACCTTCACGGGGAGGGCCTGGCCTGCGGGAACGGGCGTCGTGGTGGCCACACCGAGGCCAGCACGCGTGTCGAGCACCCGAAGCGGGTCGACGGCGTAGAACTGGCCGAACCCCTTGAGGGGGCTGGGCAGCGGGGGCGGGGCCGGCCCCGTCGTGATCGTGGCGGACGGCGACGCCGGCCCGAGGTTGCGGCCGCCGTCGAGCGCTCGCACCGTGATCTGCACCGAGGTGCTCGCAGGGAGCCCGCTCACGGTGGCCGAGGTGTCGAGGCCGGAGGCGACGGTCTTCGCCACCCCGTTCACGTACACCTGGTAGGCGCTCACGAACCGGTCGTCCGTGGCCGGCAGCCACGAGAGCTGCACACTGGAGAACAAGCCGTTGGTCAGGCTGGGGCGGCCCGGTGCGGAGGGCGCTTGCTGATCGACGACGTGGCCATCGCGCAGGTGGAGCAGGTTGCCCGTCGAGTGCTGGCCGCTGCCGCCTAGCTCGGTGACGGCGCGCAGCTCGCCCCCCCACCACACGTCGTTCGGGCTGTCGCCCAGGATCGCCCAGATACCCCACGCCCCGGCGACCGAGAAGGCCGGCGTGGGGAGCGGCTCCAGCGTGTCGGCTCGGAAGGCCGCAAGCTTGGGCTGAGGCAGGACCGGCGAGATCCAGTTGTCGTGATGGCCACCGACGAACACGGTGTCGCCGATGACGTTGACGGCCTGGAGGTTGCCGGTGGCCCGCATCTGCTTGACGAGGATCTTGGTCGCGCCAAGTGTCCCGTCGTAGACGTTGAACTGCCCGCCGCCACCCGCGATCGCGGCGTACACCCGTCCGTTGACCGCATCGAGGCCCTGGACCGTGCCCGGCTTGTCGCCGCCATCGGGTCGTGGGTACCAGGGCAGCAGCGTGTTGCTCGTACCGGTGTCGAAGGCGGCGAGGAACGACGCCTGTGGGTCAGGGACGGGTCCCGCCGCCGTGAAGATGCCGCCGACGTAGATGCGCTGGGGGTAGATCGGGTCCGCAGCGAGGGAGAACACCGGTGCGTTCGTGGTCGCGATCCACGGATCGAGCGTCGTCGTGGCCGAGGCGAGATCGAGCCGGGCCACGTTCTGGCGCGGCGCAGCTCCCACCTGGTCGAACTCGCCTCCGAGGTAGAGGTGGCTCTCGACGCGCAGCAAGGCGTTGACGCCCGAGAGACCGTTGCCGATGCGTCGCACACTGCGCTGGTCCGCGCTTGCCTTCAGAGCGCCCGTGGCGGGGTCGAGGATGGCGAAACCGGCGAGGGGCATGCCGTTCACACTGGTGAAGGTGCCGCCGACGAACAGCGATCCCCCGGCTGGGTCGACCTCGAGGGCGAGCACGCCACTCGGGTCGAGCTCCGTGCCGGGCGGTGCCAGGATGAGCGGCGCGAACTGCGACCGGTAGACGCCTGTCGTCGCGTCGACCGCGAAGAGGTACCGCTGCGCCAGCACGGGCATGTTGGGCGCCGGCGAGATGGTGGAGAACTCGCCGCCGACGTACAGCGTGTTGCCCAGCTTGGCCAGCGCCTTCACCCGCTGATCCTTCGCCGAGTTCGTGATCCAGGACGGGGAAGCGGGCAGACGTTGGTCCGCCGCCGCCGGCCGGGGCACGAGCGCGAGGACGCCAAGGGCCACCAGCAGCACCGTGACAGCAGTCGCGATCAGGCGCCGCCACCAGCCGGTTCGCTCCTTCAACCTGCGCCTCCCGAGCACATCGGATCCGCACCGGCCGCCGCGCCCACGACGATACGAGCCAACGAGGTGACGCTACGAGGGCCCACTCGACCGAGGAATGGGCAATTGGACCCACGGACTCGACCCCCTCTCCCCCACCTCCCTTCGGGCTTCTGCGGGCGAGTACCCACATGAGCCGTGGGCCTTCGCCCGCAGATGCGTGGGGGGGGGGAGAGGGGGAGGGGGATCAGGGAGTGACGAGCACGACGGCCGGTTTGGCGCCACCGCGGAACGGTTCGTACACCGCCAGCAGATGCCCAGCACCGTCGATGATTGCGGTCGGCCCGGTCACGGCCACATCGAGCACACGGCCGTACCGCACCCCCCCAGCCGTCAGGTCGTCGACCACCAGCTTCGTCAGGTCGCGGACGGCCGCCTCGACCGGGAGCAGCACGAGCCCTTCGAGCGGGTGCGCATCCGCCAGGGTGAACGAGCCGACCTCGGTGCGGCGCAGGTTGCGCAGATGCGCGCCCCCACCGACCAGCGTGCCGAGGTCAGCGGCCAGGCTGCGCACGTAGGTGCCCGACGAGCAGGTGACGTCGATGCGGTACACGAGCGGGTCATCCGTCGGCTCGACGCCGAACTGATGGATCGTCACGGGCCGCGCCTCGCGCTCCACCTCGATGCCCTCGCGAGCCAGCTCGTACAGGCGGCGGCCATCGACGTGCAGGGCGGAGACCATCGGCGGCACCTGCAAGATCGCGCCCGTGAGGTGATCGTCGACCGCTCGCCGCACGTCGGCTTCGGTGACACCGGCCATGTCGTGCTTGGCCGTCACGCCGCCGCCGGCATCGAGCGTGTCCGTCTCGACGCCGAGAACGACCTCGCCCGTGTACCGCTTCGCCGATCCGGCTAGGAAGCGCAGGAGTCGGGTCGCCGAACCGACGCCCAGCAGCAGGATGCCGGTGGCATCGGGATCAAGCGTGCCGGCATGACCCACGCGCCGCTCACCGAGCACACCGCGGGCCTTGGCGACGACGTCGTGGCTGGTCCAGCCGGCTGGCTTGTCGACGACGGCGAGGCCGTGGACCTGCGCCGGTCTACGCCGAGCGATCGCCGCCCTCCTGGTCGAGGTTCCGAAGGATCTGGTCGATGCGCTCGGCCGAGCGCAGGACGTCGTCCGGGCGAAACTCCAAGATCGGCGTCTTGCGGGCATGGAGCTGGCGGCCAACCGCACCCTGCAACCGCACTCGGCGAGCAGCAAAGGCCTCGAGGATCTCGGGATCACCCGCCTCGCCGGCGAGGGAGTCGAAGTAGACGATGGCCCGGTTGAGGTCGCGGTCGACGTCCACCGCGGTGAGGTGGACGTGCTC
>CAZTVJ010000227.1:0-4106 GCA_964616935.1 uncultured Acidimicrobiales bacterium
CGCGACACGTGGTTCTGCAGACGGGCCGCCGCACCATCGACCGGCACGCTTCCGAACACCGCGTCCGCGAGCGCATCGAGGGAGACCACGGCGCCGGGCTGCGCCACCAGAGCGGCCAGGACGCGTCGCTCGAGCCGGCCCCCCAACTCGATCTCCGCACCGTCATCGGCGATGACCTGCAGCCAGCCGAGCACCCCCAAACGCACGAGAGCGATGCTACGACGGACGGCACCCGCTCGCAGCCGGCCACTGCGAGCCGCGTGCGAACCGGCTGCGAACCCCGCCGTTCATCGTCCGTGGTGGCAAACCGGCAAACCTCCGGACAAGGAGTCACCGTGACCAGCACACCAAACCTCGACCGTCCCGCCACCCGCCGCAACCGCCTCGCCGCCGCCGGCATCCTCGCCATCACGGTGGCGACCGCCGGTCTGGGCACCCTTCCCGCCCAAGCGGCCGTCGACACCAACCCTCACGCCGTGATGTTCGGGCCCGTGAGCTGCCCGCAGGCCGGCCTGTACTTCGAGGAGGTCTGGCTTCCCACGCCCCAGGCCACGCCTGGCCACGTCCTCGACGGCAACGTGGTCGGCGTCGCGAAGTCCCTGTACCTCACCGACTCCGCCGGGAACCCCGTGTTCGCGATCTTCGATCGCCCGGGCAACGGACTCGACAAGAACACGGTGTGGTGCTTCTGGCCCTTCCCCGGCAGCCCGACCGGGTACGGCGGGGGCGACATCTTGTTCAACGCCAACCTGCGACCGTGACGGTCCAGCGGGTGGACCCGCTGCGCACCCGCGGGTCCACCCACCCCAACTCGCCCTCGGACGAACCCGAGACCAGCCACAAACCCTTCTCGCTGAGCGGTTCGCCTGACGAACGAAACGGCCACCCGAAACGACTGTGAGGAGGCCCGCCGCTGTCGGATAGCGGCGCTTGTGGGTCAGCGGCGGCTAGGGCTCGGTGAACCGAGGAGGAGATGGCGGTAGCCCCAGCCGTTGTCTCGTTTGAAGGTCTCGTCGACAACGTTGAGTCCCTCGTCCTCGATCCAGCCGATTACCTGGTCCCGGCCGGGATAGAAGTGGTAGCCGGCGACGTCGCCTTCCACCACCTCGCCCCGCACCGCCGGAAGACCTTGTGCAACCAGTGACGCATGGACTACGTCGAGGTCAACGTCTTCGTGTTCTTCGACGGTCAAGTAGAGGTGGCCACCCGGGCGCACCGCGCGATGGAGGTTGGCGAGCACCACCGGCCAGTCCTCGGGGGCGACGTTCTCCATCGCGTCGATGGTCATGATTGCGTCGAACCGAGCGACGAACTCCATCTCCTGCAGTCCAACATGGCACAGCTCGCTGGCGACTCCCCGCGCTCGCGCCTCGTCGAGCATGCCGGCCGACTGGTCGATGCCGACAACCTGGCGGCCGCTGTCTGCCACGATCGGGAAGTACCGGCCCGTGCCGCATGGGGCGTCCAAGACGACACCCCCGATCGGGCACGTCGCCAACAGCCGTCTGACCCACTCCTGTTGGACCTCGTTCGGGTACGGATCCTCGTTGTAGGTCGCCGCCCCCGCGTCGTAGTCCGCGACGACAGCCGCCCGCCGCTCGTCGATCCACGCTCGTCGGTCCACCGCCGGTCTCCCTTCGGGGCTGTCAACGGCGGCGCGAGGCAGCCTCTGCCCGAGAGATGCGATTGTCATCCCACACTGCCTGGCGCGCAACAGATCGGTCGGCAGGGGCACCCGCGGCCACCAACTCCGGCAGGCTGAAGGCTCAAGGGCTCCTGACAACAGCGCTGGCCCCTGACATGACAGCTTCCCCAACCAAGGTGGACTTCGGTACCGACGCGCCGACTAGCGGCGCATGACCTCGGTTGGAGCCGGCGGGTGCCGTCGCCCGGGGCCGCCGGTCAGAACCCGACTACACGACGACGACATGAATGTTGGGGTACGAGGCGGCCAGTCTGTTGAGGTCATCCTCGTCGCCGGTCAGGATCACCCCACCGCCAATCTCGACGGCTGCTGCAACCGCGTGGGCGTCGGCCATGTCGGAGGAGTCCGCTCCTGCCGCAGTCAGGACGGCCCCCACGTAGCGGGCGAAGGCCTTATCGGTGTCCCGGACTCTCATCCAGGACTCACGGCTGAGGCATGCGTCGATGACCTGACTGTGACCGGGACCTCTGTACAGCTCGGCGAGGATGACAGCTGGGACGACGACGTCTCGCTGCAGGCGCCGCGCGGCCTCAAGGGCGGCACGAACCTCGCGGAACCGCTGCCCGCGTTGGCGGGAAAACGCCGACAGGGCTTCGGCGTCGAGCACCAGGGCCAGACTCACCCAAGGAGTTCCAGGTACTTGCGGACCAGCTTCTCGTCCACCGGGCCATGGCTCGCTTCTAGATCCTCGAGCATCTCGCTCAGGAGGCGGTGCCGACGTCGACGCTCGAGTTCGAGTCGGACGGCCTCGTTCACCTGAGAGGAGAGTGTCTCGCCTCCCGCTTCGAGTTCGGCGACCAGATCCTCGTCGAGGGACACGGACACCTTCCGCTTGGTCGTGGTCATACCGCAAGCGTACCAAAGTAGGACAGGCTCCTGAAGGTGGTCGTTCCCCGACGCCTCGCCCACGCCGACACCTCGCGGACGCGACCGGCGATCGCGCCGGCCGCAGCACGGTGGGTAGTGCCGGAAGGACACCGGTTCGGTGGAACCGAAGGTGTCGGGACGCGAGGGTGGAGTCCATCCGATCGAGGAGGACCTCATGTCTGCGATCCAGGTTCCGGAACCGTGGCGCTCCACCCCACCGGTCGAGCTGCTGGCCGCCGCTTGGCTGGCCGGCTACGCCTCACCGAGAACACGCCGGACCTACCGGGCGATGATCCGCTCGTGGTTCGACTGGTGCGCCCGGTGCCAGGTCGATCCCCTCGCCGCCCGTCGCGCTCACGTCGAGGTATGGCAACGCCACCTCGAGCAGCACGGCTACGCCCTGCGCACCATCGCCCTCAAGCTCACCACCGTGGCCAGCTTCTACCGCTACTGCGAGCAAGAAGACGTCGTGGCGCGTACCCCGATGTCCTGCGTCCGTCGCCCCCGCGGGTCGAGCGGCTATCCCCCCGAGGGGCACTGAGCCGGGGCCAGCTCCACGATCTGCTGGCCGCCGCCCAGCTGCTGGGCCCGCATCCCTACGGGCTGTGCTGCGTGCTGGCGCTGAACGGGCTGCGCGTCGGCGAAGCCACCAGCCTCAACGTCGACGACTTGGACTACGACGGCTGGTTCCCCATCCTCCGCTTCACCCGCAAAGGCGGCCGCCCCGGCGTCGCCGTGCTCGCCCGCCCCACCGAAGCCGCTATCACCGCCTGCCTCGACGGTCGCACCACCGGCCCGCTCTTCTTGAACAGCGCCGGACGGCGCATCGACCAGCGCGCCGCCCAACGCATCCTGGATCGCGCCGTCCAAGGCATCCACGGCCGCCACCCCCGCGTCACCCCCCACGTGCTGCGCCACACCTGGACCACCCTGGCCATCGACGCCGGCGTCCCCCATGACCAGATCCAACACGACGGCGGCTGGACCGACGCCCGCATGGTCTCCTACTACACCCACGGCCGAGACCAGGCCCTGCGCGCCACCACCCACAGCGTCGCCGCCTACGTCCTCAGCGCCGCCTGACAGTGGGCGTGGGCACCACCCGCCACACCCGGCCGGGCCAACGTCGCCCGGCCGGCTTTAGCAGCGAATAGCGGCGCCTGACCGCTGTCCCGGGGCGACGCGGCCCCGAGGTCCCGCTCTGCATGAGCTCGGGGACGCCCCCGCAGGAGGCAACGCAGCCGATCCACGATCTCCTGCCAGACTCCGGACTCCGGCCATGTCGACCTACTTCGTCGTGAACGCCACCGTCACCGACCCCGACCTGCTCGCCTCCTATCGCGCCTCCGCCCCAGCCACGTTCGAAGGCCACGATGTCACCGTGCTCGTCAGCACGAATGACGCCGAGACCGCCGAAGGCCAACCGGCCGGCCAACGCCTCGTCGTACTCAAGTTCGCCGACAAGAGTGCCTTCCAAGCTTGGTATGACTCGCCCGCCTACCAAGCCATCATCGGCATGCGCGCCGCCAGCACC
>CAZTVJ010000228.1:0-4570 GCA_964616935.1 uncultured Acidimicrobiales bacterium
GGGCGCGCCGGGCCGACATCGAACGGTTCGGCCGCCACCTGGAGGCGCTCGGGCGGGCCCGAGCCACGATCGCTCGCCGCCTGTGCACGATTGCCTGCTTCTACCGCTACGCCGAAGAGGAAGGCCTCATCGCGGTCTCCCCGGCGGTGCATGTGCGTCGTCCCCGCCTGGACTACGAGTCCCACGCCACCGGCCTGGACCGCAACGAGGTCGGCGCTCTACTCGTGGCGGCCGGGCTCGGTCACCCGGCCGAGCACGCCCTGTTGAGCCTGCTCGCCTTGAACGGGTTGCGCGTGTCGGAGGCCATCGGCGCCGACATCGAACGCCTCGGCCTGGAACGAGGCCATCGCACCCTCACCATCGTGCGCAAGGGCGGCAAGATCGTCACCGTCCCGCTCGCGCCTCGCACTGCCCGGGCGGTCGATCTGGCTGTCGGCGAGCGCAGCGAAGGGCCGATCTTCGCCACCGGCGACGGGACCCGGCTCGATCGACATGCCGCTGGTCGGATCGTGGGCCGGGTCGCCCGCCGAGCTGGGATCACTAAGCGTGTCGGACCGCACACCCTGCGGCACGCCTTCATCACCGCCGCCCTCGACGCCGGGGTCCCTCTACGCGACGTCCAAGAGGCAGCCAGCCACGCCGACCCCCGCACCACCCATGCGCTACGACCGAGCCCGGGTCTCGCTCGACCGCCACGCCACCTACATCGTCGCCACCTTCATCGCCGGCGCCGCCCGCTAACCCCAGCCTGCCCGCTGCCCGCTCCGACCCGCGTAACAGCGCCGGAGCGGGCAATCTGTCGCGTCAACTGCTACGTCCGCTTCGAGCGTTAGCTCGCGTCGGAGTCGGTTGAGGGTCACCGTTCATCAAGTCTGGGGTGTGACCCTGAGGGCGGTCGTGCCGGTCAGCGCTCACCCGATCGACCCTTCGCTCAGCTCGTGAGGAGCCGCTCAAGGTGCGTCTGCGGCCGCGGTCTGACCGCGCGGCGACGGTCACGGGAGTGCTCCCGGGAGGCTTCGCGCGGGCTGGGCGGCTGAGCGGCGTCATGGTCTAGGTTGCTCCTCGTCTTCAGCCTCCGGGAGGGCGTGATGGGTAGGGCTGCTGTGCGCGGGTGTCGTCGTCTTCATCTGCGCACGACCGTGACAATGGTCGTGCTGGGCTTCATCGTGGTGTCGGCGGGCACGCTGAACGCCGCCGCGTCGAGTCCCCGGACAGAGGTCCGAGGCTCCGCGATCGCGTGGAAGAAGTGCGATCCACCGGCTGACGGGTTGGAGTGCGCCAAGGTTGCGGTGCCGCTCGATTGGGACCACCCCAACGGCAAGCAGATCGACCTCGCGGTCATCCGCCATCGGGCCAGTCGACCGCAGGAGCGGATCGGGACGCTGTTCGTCAACCCGGGTGGACCGGGCTCGAGCGGCGTGGACTTCGTGCGAGACGTGTTTCGCCAGTCCACGTTGCTCGACGATTGGGGCAGGGGCCGGTTCGACGTGGTGAGCTGGGATCCCCGGGGCACGAACCGCAGCTCACCGGTGGAGTGCTTCACCAGCGAAGAGGCCGCGGAGCGGTTCTGGGGGGGCGTCTCGATCCCGACGACCCGAGCCGAGTCGGAGGCCTACCGGCGCAAGACCGTCGAGTTGGCGCGCCGGTGCGTCGACGTGAACGGGGACCTTCTGAACCACATTTCCACCGCCGACACCGCCCGCGATCTCGACGAGTTGCGCCGCCTCGTCGGCGACGACCTCCTCACCTATGTCGGCCTGTCGTACGGGACGATGATCGGCCAGACCTACGTCAATCTGTTCCCGGGCCGGGTGCGGGCGATGGTGCTCGACGGCGTCGTGGACGCGGTCGAGTACACCACCAGCGCCGAGACGAGGGTCGCCAACCAGTCCGCGTCCTTCGACGCCGTCTTCGGCAAGTTCCTGGAACTGTGCCAGCGCGCCGGTCCCGATCACTGTGCGCTCGCCGGTCACGGCGAGAGCGCCGCCCGACGCGTGGCGAGGGTGTTCACCACGGCCCGGCAGACGCCCATCCCGGCGCCGCACTCGAACCCGCCCGGTGCGCTCGGCTACGGCGATCTGCTGCTCGCCTCGTTCAACCCGCTGCGGATCCCCGAGGACTGGCCCCAGTTCGCCCAGGACCTGAACGAAGCCGCCGACGGCGACGCGTCCGCGCTGGAGGACACGGCGCGTCTGCTGCGAACGCCAGCGGCCTTCACCGGCGCCACGACCTCGGCGGCGATCTCGTGCGTCGACGGGCGTGCCCGCCGACCGTCGCAGGCCTGGCCGAGCGTCATCCCGAAGCTCACGGAAGTGAGCAGGGTGTACGGACCGGTGCTGGGATGGTGGCTGTGGGCTCCCTGCGCGTCGAACTGGCCGGCCCACAGCAACGACCGGTACGCCGGCCCATGGGACGCCAAGACCCACACCCCGATCCTCCTGTTGAACAACGTTTGGGACCCCGCCACCGGCTACCAGAACGCCGTGGTCGCCGAGCGACGGTTGGGCAACGCCGTGCTGCTCACCCAGGACGGCCACGGCCACTTGACGATGAATGACCCAGGCAAATGTGTCGACCAGGCGCGGACGCGCTACCTCATCAAGCTCGTCACCCCGCCGCGAGGAACGATCTGCCACGCCAATCAGGTTCCGTTCTCCTAAGGTCGTAGGCCAGAACTTCGGGAGACCAGCGGTGCCTCGAACTCCACCGGTCGGACGGCGTCCACCGACGGGCCAGGCTTCGCGATCGCAGCAGTGACAGTCCCTGAACGCGACCGATATCGACAAGAGACATCGCCTCGCAGTCCCGGTCTGGCACAGCCCGCGCTTCGCCAGATCTGCCGATCGGTCGCAGCGGCGGATCGGGCGGTCTTTGCCGTTGCTGCTTGAAGACGGCTCGGGCTCTTTGCTCGACCGCAGCGATCGTTCCCTGCTCACCCGCCTTGGTCGGGGTCATCGGTACGATCACGGGCTCGGTCGGATCGAGCAAGGAGGGGCGAATGGCCCAGGCTGATGGCGTGGGGCTGGTCCGACACTACTTCGACGCAGTAGCGGCTGGCGATCTCGACTCCTTCGATCTGATCTTCGCCACTGACTACGTCAACCACCGGCCGGACGGCAGCGAGGACCATGGCCCGGATGGCATGAAGGCGTTCGTCCGCGCCGTGCGGGAGTGGATCCCTGACGTCAGCGTCGAAGTGCAGGACCTCTTCGCCCACTGCGACATCGTCGGCGCGAGGATCACGCTCAGCGGGACGTCGGCGACGACTGGCACGCCGGTCGTCCTCATCGAGATCCAGTTGTACCGGATCGCCCAGGACAGGATCGTCGAGCGCTGGTTCGCTGCCAACGGTCTGTAGTGCTCCGTGGTGTCGCCCACTGCAGGCCACACATCGCTGCCGCTCGGCATGCTCGTGAGCGCGGCCCGATCGGTTCGTTCTCGCCAGCGGCCGTGGGTGAACATCTGTCGATGGTTGTTCAACGAGTGTCGGCGAGTCGTCGCATCCAAGCGTCAGCGCACGCGCTGTTCGAGATCGTCTCCAGTCCCGCGGGTCACGTGCGCATCGACGGGTCCGGCATGCTCGAGGCTGCACCCGACGCCGGGCCGCTCACGGCGGTGGGCGACGTGTTCGACATGGAGATGGACCGCACGCCACTGAACGACATCCCCGGGTTGGTGAATCGACGGGGCGTGGCGCACCCTCGACTTCCGCCACGTCTACGTCCATGCCAAGACAGCCGGCTACCTGTACGAAGCGAATCTGCGTCACCTGCTCACCGAACGCCTCGGCGTCGAATGGGGACCGGTGCGCAACGGCACCGCCGAGCTCGCCGGTGTCCCGACAGCTGTGACGCGGGCGTTCTCGACCAGACGCACCGAGATCGAAGCGGTCCTCGCAGCAAGAGGCGAGGGTTCCGCCCGGGCGGCCCAGGTCGCAACACTCGCGACCCGCAGGCCCAAGGACCGCGACGTCGACGCCATCCATCTCCGCGATGGCTGGGAAGCCACCGCCCGGGCTTACGGCTACAACCCCGACCAGCTCCCGGAGCTCCTGCACCAGACCGGACCACCGAGCCTCACCGCTGAACTCCGGGAGACGATCGGCGTCCAACTGATCGGAGCGTCGGGGCTCACCGAGCGAGCAACCACGTTCGACCGGCTTGCGGTGTTGCGGGCCTGGTGTGATCAGCTCCCGGCTGGAGCGCCCATCATCGACATCGAGGAGCTGGCCGATCGGTTCCTTACCGACCGCGACGATGTCGTGCGACTCGCTGCCGACATGGTCATCCCTCTGCGAGGTGCCGACGGGCGGCCCCGCACGGCGATCCTCACCGGCGGTCGATGGTCGACCAAGGAGCTGCTCGACCTCGAAGGTCGCCAACTGAGATCGGCGCGTGCTCGCCAACACCAGCACGTCGCCCTGGTGGACGAAGCGATCCTTGCTCGGGCGCTTGCGGCCCCGCCCACCCTCTCTGACGACCAGGCTCGCGTCGTCACCCACCTGTGCCGATCAGGACATGGCGTCGATGTCGTCACCGCCCCCGCCGGAACCGGCAAGACCTACACCATG
>CAZTVJ010000229.1:0-1726 GCA_964616935.1 uncultured Acidimicrobiales bacterium
TCGACCCGCTTGCCGGTCGGCGGGATGCCGTTCAGGTCGGCGACGTGCTCCCCCGAGCCGGTCCATCGGGCCACCACCTTGTCACCGCACGAGAAGATCTCGTCGATCTCCCAGTGGCCGTTCAGCGCGGTCTGGTACGTCGACACCGCCGCCACAATGCCGTCGGGACCATCGGGGGTCGGCACCTGGGGGTCGTTGAGCCGGTGGTCGGCCGTGAAGAGCTCGGCGGCCAGCCCGTTGTTGCGACCGTTGTTCATCTCCTCGTAGAAGCGCCGGACGACAGCCTCGTTCTCGGTGGACATGAGGTTCTCCTCTCTCGTGCGCAACGGTCACGAAGAGAGCTCGCGCCGGAGCGTCGCAGACCGTCCTACCACGTGCGTCGCCAGGGCGCTCGGGCCGCGCCGCGGCCCAGCGACGACCCTTCAGCTCCGTTGCGCCACGTCGGGCTTCGGCGCGGTAGCGGACACGACCTGAGCCAGTGCCGCCGTGGTCGCCCGCTCGGCTAGCGCTCGACCGCGCCACCTCTCGAAGCGCGCCATGCCGAACTCGGTCAGCCCGCACACGGCCAGTATCAGCACCAGCACGACGTCGTTGCGGGGCAACGACGGGTTCACATCGAGGAACAAGACGCACAGCACCATGGCGACGAAGCCGGACAGGCCCTTGGTGCCCAGGATCTGCAGTGGCCGCTGGGGCATCGCCGTCCACCGGAGCCGACCGATCGACTCGAACACGGCATAGCCGATGACCAGCGCCGCCCCGGCGAACACGAAGGCCACCAGGCCGCCTTCGAACTTGGCGATCGCCGGCCCGAGCGCATCGTCGGTGGGGTCTCGCGCAACCATCGCGAGGAACACGAAGACCATCGACGTGGCGGCTGCGCCAACCAGGATCGCCCGGCGCAGCAGCGGACCGACGCCTGAGAGCTCGTGCTCCCAGGCCCAGCCGACCATCAGGCCGGCCATGAACAGCACCTGCCAGCTGGTGATGGCGAACGATCCGTCCACGAGGGGAAAGCCGCCAAAGGGAAGCCCAGCGGCGTAGATGGCCAGTGACGCGGCGGCCACCACCCAGTACCAGCCGCGCCGCAGCGCCGCCACCGCAGGCACCGCCAGGAGGAGGAACACCACGTACATCGGCAACACGTCGATGAAGTTCGGCTGGAGGGTCAACGAGAGGATGTCTCCCATCCCAGCGACCACACCCACCTCCGACCACGTCGGTGTCTCGTGGAGCAGGTTGGGCTCGATGGAAGCCGCGCTGACCGTGAGCACGACGAGCCCGACGTGCACCGCGTAGATCAGCGCCGCCCGCCGGACGAGCTTGGTGGAGCTGGCCCGCAGGCCATCGCGGGCCACGAGCCGGCGGTGGACCAGGCCGGTAACGACCCCGGACAAGGCCACGAAGAAGAAGGCGCCGTCCACCCACGCCGCGGCGTGCGTGACCTGCTTGACGTAGGAGGAACCGCCCACGTACGTGAGGTGGGCGCTCGCCATCGCCACGAGTGCCAGCCCGCGCATGGCGTCCAGTGACGGATACCGCACCGCTTTCGTCGCCCGCCTCCCGTACCAAAGATCCAGCGGGCCACCACGCTTCGTGGTCACAGGCACACCTTGTGTCTCAGGAACGGCTCATGCCGGCTCCTCGCCTTCCGGGCGCCGCCTGCTGCCGTGCTCGTGGTCCTGGTACAGCTCCTGGCGCACATGACCCTGACAGTCTGGGGTGG
>CAZTVJ010000230.1:0-3725 GCA_964616935.1 uncultured Acidimicrobiales bacterium
GGCCTCGGCGTTCCATCAGATGCGCGCCCACTTCGAACGGCCAGCGAGGAGCAGGACCACGCCGCTCAGGAGCAGCCCGGCCACGGCGACGTAGGTGATCCACGCGTCGAAGGGCCCACCCTCGATCTCGAAGCTGACCTGGCCGGTGCAGCGGACGTTGGGCTCAGCGTGGGATCCGATGATCGTGAAGTCGACGCCACGGGGAAACGCCCCGGTGAGCTCGTACGTGTAGGTGCCGCTGTGGTCCACCTTGTCGCTGGTGCCCGACCACGACTCGATGGTCTGGGTGCCGAGCGGCCACGGCAGGTCGATCTCCACCCGGCCCTTCGTCGGCTTGGGTCCGGGCACGCCCGGCGATGTCGCCGTCCAGGTGACGACATCATCGGCCGGGATGACGGTCACCTTGTCGGCGGGCACGGCAGCCACGTCGACGACGATGGGGCCGACGCCGGTGCCCAGGGCCCACGTCCCGACGGCCGTGCAGCCACCGGTCATCGAGGCGGCCGCCGGTCGGGCGGCGACGACGGGCGCCCCGACGGCTCCTGCAGCCAGCACTGCGACGGCGAACCAGCGCGTCCTCCCCATGCCCACCTCCCGCTCGGGGCTGCCGCAGCGTACGCACGCCGGCCGGCATGCGTGGGGAATGTGCTCGAGCGGAGCGCCGCGGCCCGACCCGAGCAGTGGGCGGGTTGGGAAACCTCGGCCTGGGGAGTGGCGGGCGGTCGGGGGATTGTTACTATCCAGGTAGTGGAAATCCCCCTCACCTGCGGGAGCACCGATGGCTGTCACTGACCTCGACCTGGGCCGCTACAAGCTGGGCTGGGCCGACGAAGAGGACTACGTCTTCAAGCCCGAGAAGGGCCTGGGCCCGGACATCGTGGACCAGATGTCGGCCTGGAAGGGCGAGGCGGAGTGGATGCGCGCCTTCCGCCAGAAGTCGCTGCGCACCTTCGAGCGCAAGCCGATGGCGCCGTGGTTCGCCGTGAACATGCCCGACCTCGACTTCCAAGACATCTACTACTACATCAAGCCCACCGACCATCAGGTCGACGAGTGGGACGACCTGCCCGAGCAGATGAAGGCCACCTACGAGAAGCTGGGCATCCCCGAGGCCGAGCGCAAGTACCTGGCCGGCGTCACCGCCCAGTACGAGAGTGAGGTCGTCTACCACCGCAACCGCGAGGACCTGGAGCAGCAGGGCATCCTGTTCTCGGACATGGACACGGCGTTGCGGGAGTACCCCGAGCTGGTCCGGAAGTACTTCGGCACCGTCATCCCGCCGGGCGACAACAAGTTCTCCGCCCTCAACTCCGCCGTGTGGTCCGGTGGCAGCTTCATCTACGTGCCCCCGGGCGTGGAGGTGGAGATGCCGCTCCAGGCCTACTTCCGCATCAACAGCGAGAACGCCGGCCAGTTCGAGCGGACGCTCATCATCGCCGACGAGGGCTCGAAGGTGCACTACATCGAAGGCTGCTCGGCCCCGGTGTACACCCGCGACTCGCTGCACTCCGCGGTCGTCGAGATCGTGGTGAAGCCGAGCGCCCACGTCACCTACACGACCATCCAGAACTGGTCGCCCAACGTCTACAACCTGGTCACCAAGCGGGCGCGGGTGGAGGCCGAGGGCCACATGGAGTGGATCGACGGCAACATCGGCTCGAAGCTCACGATGAAGTACCCGTCGGTCTACCTGGTGGGGCCGAAGGCCTCCGGCGAGGTGCTCTCGGTCGCCTACGCCGGCCCGGGTCAGCATCAGGACGCGGGGGCCAAGATGGTCCACGCCGCCCCGGAGACGACGTCGAAGATCGTGTCGAAGTCCATCTCCAAGGACGGCGGCATCACGACCTACCGGGGCCTGGTGAGGGTCGAGAAGGGCGCCTACGGCTGCAAGAGCCACGTGCAGTGCGACGCGCTCATCCTCGACGAGGAGTCCACCAGCCGCACCCTGCCCTACATGGAGGTCGGCGAGAAGGACGCGCAGATCGGCCACGAAGCCACGGTGTCGAAGGTGGCCGACGAGCAGCTCTTCTACCTCATGAGCCGCGGCCTCTCGCAGGAGCAGGCCATGGGGCTGATCGTGAACGGGTTCATCGAGCCGGTCACCCGCACGCTGCCCATGGAGTACGCGGTGGAGTGGAGCCGGCTGATCGAGCTGCAGATGGAAGGTTCGGTCGGCTGAGCGGGGCGACCCCCGCGACACCGCCCCATCTGCTGGAGTTCCCCACCATGCCCATGCGTCAGGAGTGCAAGAACTACGAGAGCCGCACGTACCCGAACGGCGAGACCGTCCGGAAGTGCAACCTGGACCTCGCGCCGGACGCGCCTTGGCGCTGCCCGGACAACTGCAAGGGCTTCGGGCCACGCCTGGCCGATGTGAACTGGTCCCACGGTTCGCTGATCGCCCCTCCCACCCCGCCGGAGCCGCCCGGCATCGACGACGGCTCGGCCGCCGCAGTCCTGGACGAGGCCGAGGAGATCATCAACTCGGTCGGGCCGGACGTCTTGGCCGAGGTCCAGGCCGAGCAGTCCAAGCAGGGCTTCTTCAAGCGCATGTTCCGCCGCAAGCCCTGAGCCGAGCCATCACCCACCGACCAGGCACCCACCGACCAGGCACCCACCGCCCAGTCACCCACCGACGAGGACGAACGCCGTGAGCACCTTCACCCCCGACGCCGCCGCCGCGCTCGACGGACCGGCCTGGCTGCGCGCCGAACGCCTGGCCGCGGCCGAGCGATTCGCGGCCGTCTCGCTGCCCTCGACGGAGGAGGAGATCTGGCGCTACAGCCGCATCGCCGAGCTCGATCTCGATGCGTTCCATCCGGTGGTGTCGGCCAACCCAACGGTGGCCGGCATGCCCGGCGGCGTAGGCGACGCCGATGCCGAGCTGTTCAGCGCCTCCATGCACGCCCCCCCCGATGTGTTCGCCGAGCTGAACACCGCCTTCGGCGACCGGCCGAGCGTCCTCAGGGTGCCAGCGGGCGTCGTCGTCGCCGAGCCGATCGTCATCGAGCACCACGTGACCGTCGAGGGCGGCGCGCTGTTCCCCCGCCTCGTCGTGGAGGCCGGCGAGGGGAGCGAGGTCACCGTCGTGGAGCGGTTCACGTCCGGCGATGTGCACGCGTTGGTGGTACCGCTCGTCGAGCTCGTCGCGCGGCCCGGCGCACGCGTGCGGTACCTCTCGATCAACGAGCTGGGTGCTCGGGTCTGGATGATCGGTCACCAGGTCGCACGGGGCGAGCAGGACTCGCACACGCTGCTGGCCACGGTGGCGCTGGGCGGGGACTACGCCCGTGTGCGCAGCGATGCCCGGCTCACAGGACGGGGAGCCGAGGGCGACCAGATCGCCGTCTACTTCGGCGAGGGCAACCAGATGCACGACTTCCGCACCCTGCAGGATCACGCCGCGCCGAAGACGCGCTCGAACCTGCTCTTCAAGGGTGCGGTCCAGGGGCACTCGCAGAGCGTCTACACCGGGCTCATCCGGGTGCGGAAGGAGGCGAAGGGCACCGATGCCTTCCAGACGAACCGGAACCTCAAGCTGTCCGAGCACGCATGGGCCGAGAGCGTGCCGAACCTCGACATCGAGACGAACGACGTGCGCTGCTCCCACGCCAGCACCGTCGGCCCCGTCGACGTGGATCAGCTGTTCTACCTGGAGAGTCGCGGCGTGCCGCCCGACCTCGCGGAGCGCCTCATCGTCCTCGGGTTCTTCGCCGAAGTGCTCG
>CAZTVJ010000231.1:0-2080 GCA_964616935.1 uncultured Acidimicrobiales bacterium
GGATTGCAGCATGAGCGCGGCCGCTCAGCCCGGGAGCCAGAAGCGGTCGCCCTTCTCCACGGCCAGGCCATCGGTCACGAGCGTGCCCGCCACCCGGTCAGCGCGGGCCGGGTCCGCCGGCCAGCCCATCACGCGAGCGAGGTCGGCCCGGGCGACCGGACCGCGGCCCAGCGCGGCGACGAGCCGTCCCCGACCCTGGCGGTCGGAGCCCGCGAACGGCGACTGGCCACCGCTCACGCCGGCCGAGCCGACGGCCGGGTCAGGCTCGGGCGCCCCTGCTCGGAACCAGGCGCAGCCAGGTGCGAGCGGACACCGCTCGCAGCGCGGCGACCGGGGCCGGCACAAGTGGGCGCCGAGGTCGAGCATCGCCTGGTTCCAGGCCCAGGCCTCCCCGGCGACCAGCGACGCATCGGCCGCCGCCTGCACCTCCGTGGCCGTCAACCGCCGCCCGGCCACGCGGGCCAGCACCCGGGCGACGTTGGTGTCGACCACGGCAGCATCAACCTCGAACGCGAAGGCCAGGACGGCTCGGGCGGTGTAGGGCCCCACCCCGGGCAGAGCACGAAGCCCGGCGAGCGTCGACGGGAACGCACCACCGTGGTCGCGCTGCACGGCCACGGCAGCGCCATGCAGGCGGACGGCACGCTGGTTGTAGCCGAGACCCACCCACTCGCGCACCACATCACCGACCGGTGCCGCCGCGCAGGCGGCCACGGTCGGGAAGCGGTCGAGGAAGGCGAGATACCGAGGCAGGACCCGCGACACCTGCGTCTGTTGCAGCATCACCTCGCTCACCAGCACGGCCCATGGGTCGCGGGTGCGCCGCCACGGGAGGTCCCGCCGCTCCCGTTCGCCCCAGGTCAGGACGGCGAGCTGGAACTCAGGTGACACCAGTGGACGGTGCAGACGTAGGGGAGCACGAACGGGCTGGGGAAGTCCGCGACCAGGGCACGCACCTCGTGGACCAGCGTCGCTCGCTGGGCGTCGGGCATGGCGGCGATGTAGCTGCTCGACGCCACTCGCTCGCAGAGCAGGTCCGCGTCGAGCGCTTGACCAAACGCGAACGGCGTCGTGCGCAGTGCGGTGAACCCTCCGTGGGCGGCGACGAGTGCGGACCAGTCGGTGTCCTCGTCATAGGGCATCTGCGCGGTCCAGTGCATCACGCGGCTGCGCTCGGCCACCCACGGCACGGACTCGTCCCGCTCGTTCCACACGAGGGCGAGGCCGCCGCCGAGCCGCAACACGCGGGCCATCTCGGCGAGCGCACGCGGTGGGTCGAACCAGTGGAAGGCCTGGGCGACGGTGACGGCATCGACCGACGCATCGGGCAACGGGATGGCTTCGGCGGTGCCGTCGAGCACCTCGACCCCGGCCACGGCGACGGCGAATGCCTGTCGCATCGCCGCCAGCGGCTCGACGGCCACGACGTCGGCACCCGTCGCAGCCAGCAGCCGGGTGAGCTTGCCGGTGCCAGCGGCCAGATCGAGAACCCGGCGGCCAGGCCCGATGCCCAGCGCGTGTGCCAGCGCGGTGACGACCTCAGGCGGGTAGGTGGGCCGGGCTCGCTCGTAGCGCTCGGCGTTGGCGTCGGTGCCGAACCCGGCCGCGGCCAGCGGCGGAAGTGTCATCCGTCTCCCCACACGTCCTGAC
Organism: uncultured Acidimicrobiales bacterium; assembly: GCA_964616935.1. Classification (GTDB taxonomy): domain Bacteria; phylum Actinomycetota; class Acidimicrobiia; order Acidimicrobiales; family Ilumatobacteraceae; genus CAZTVJ01. The sequence goes on from CAZTVJ010000231.1 coordinate 1,651, forward strand.
CGTCGTAGGGACGGCGGCGGCTCGGCCCGAACTCCTTCTTCCAGATCATCACGCGGCGGCGGAAGAAGCAGACCTCCTGACCGTCCTGGTTGAACCCCTTCGTCTCGACCGTCACGATGCCGCGGTCAGGCTTCGACGACGATTCCTTCACGTCGAGCACGCGGGTCTCGGCGTAGATGGTGTCGCCGTGGAAGGTGGGGTGCTTGTGCTGGAGCGTCTCCACCTCCAGGTTGGCGATGGCGGCGCCGCTGACGTCCGGCACGCTCATGCCGAGCACCAGGGAGTACACCAGGTTGCCCACCACCACGTTGCGACCGTGCACGGTCTCGTGCTCGGCGAACCACGCGTTCGTGTGCAGCGGATGGTGGTTCATCGTGAGCATGCAGAACAGGTGGTCGTCGAACTCGGTGATGGTCTTTCCCGGCCAGTG
>CAZTVJ010000232.1:0-3927 GCA_964616935.1 uncultured Acidimicrobiales bacterium
GCCTGACGCGAACCGGCGGTAGCTGGCCGTGCCCTTGGCCGAGGTGCTGGGCAGCGCCTCGGGGATGGCGATCTCGAGGACGGGTGGTGGCGTGGGCAGGCTGGCCCGCGGCAGGTTCGAGCGCTGGGCCGGCACCGTCCCCTTGGTCGTGACGGCGCCCGACGACGCCGGCCGCAAGGAGTCGGCCAAGGCCGCGCCACCGGGCACCGCGGCGACCGGTGTGGCCCCCTCGCTGCCGCTGCGCAGCCCGTTGACCAGCACCGGGAGCGCGACGATCGTGGCGAGCGTCGCCACGGCGATGCGAAGACGATCTGTCGATTCGACCCTCAGTGTGGCCGTCCCTCGGTTCACGCAAGTTCACGCTGGGCGCGGCGGGCGGACGCACACCGCCCGCTGCGGGGATCGACGCTAGGGCTGCGGCAACCCGAACGCAACCCGCGCGTTGCCGAGCGTGGCGGCGGCGACGCTCTCCGTAGGCACGCTCCGGGCAGCGGCGACGGCGGCGCCGACAACCGGGACGAAGGCGGGCTGGTTACGCCGGCCCCGATGGGGCATCGGGGCCAGGTAGGGGCTGTCCGTCTCCACGAGCAGGCGCTCGAGCGGGCACAGCCCGGCGGCTTCCCGGTTCTCGGGCGCGTTCTTGAACGTCACGATGCCCGAGAACGACAGGTAGGCCCCGAGGTCGAGGCAGTGCCGGGCCTCGGTCGGTCCTGCCGTGAAGCAGTGGAAGATCGTGCGCTCGGGGACTCCCTCGGCCCGCAGCACGTCGAACGTGTCGTCCCAGGCCTCGCGGGTGTGGATGACGAGGGCGAGGTCGTGCTGGTGAGCCAGCGCGATCTGGGCGGCGAAGGCCGCTCGCTGGACGTCGCGGGGCGAGTGGTCGTAGTGGTAGTCGAGCCCGCACTCACCGACGGCGACGACCCGCGGCGCCGCGAGCAGGCCGACGATCGTGTCGACCCCCTGGGTGGCGTCGTGAGGGTGGAGGCCGACCGTCGCCCAGACGTCGTCGTGACGGGACGCGAGGTCTATGGCGGCCTGCGAGCGCGCCGCGTCGGTCCCGACGGTGACGAACAGCTCCACGCCGGCTGCGCGGGCCTCGTCGAGGACGCCGTCCGGGCGCTCCTCGCCATCCAGGTGGCAGTGGCTATCCGCCCATCTGAGCGTCATTGGATGCGGGGGAAGAGGGGGGCGCCCTTCTCGACGGGCAGGTCGCCGGGGTAGCCACCCCACGCCGCAGCCGACGGGAGCCGCTGGTCGGCGATGGAGCCGCTCAGCCCGATCCGTCGCCAGATCGCCTCGGTCGCCTCGGGGACGGCGGGTGAGGCCAGCACGGCCACGATCCGTAGGGCCTCGAGCGCGTCACCGAGCACGGCGTCGACGGCCGGGCCAGGCGCCGCCTTCCACGGCTCGTGGGTCTCGAGGTGGGCGTTGGTGGCCCGGATGAGCCGCCACGTTGCCGCCAAGGCGTCGGCCGGCTGCACCTCGGCCCACGCGGTGGCGGCGTCGACGTAGCTGGCGGCAGCCACGACGGCGAGGGGGCTGTCCGGGCGCGGCGCAGGACCGACCCCACCGCACTTCTTGTCGACCACCGTGGCGACCCGGGACAGCAGGTTGCCCAGGTTGTTGGCCAAGTCCGCGTTGTAGCGCGCCACGATGGCCTCGTAGGAGAAGTCGCCGTCGGCCCCGAAGGGCAGATCGGCCAGGAAGTGGTAGCGGAACCCGTCCACGCCGAAGTCGGCGACGAGATCGGCCGGCGCGATCTGGTTCAGCTTCGTCTTGGACATCTTCTCGCCACCGACGAGCAGGAAGCCATGGACGTCGATCTGCTCGGGCGGGGCCAGGCCGGCCGACAGCAGCATGGCCGGCCAGTACACGCAGTGGAAGCGCAGGATGTCCTTGCCGATCAGGTGCCGACCTGGCCACCAGGTGCGGAAGCGCTCCTCATCGGTGCCGTAGCCCACCGCGGTGATGTAGTTGGCCAGCGCGTCGAACCACACGTAGGTGACGTGGCGCTGGTCCCACGGCAGCGGGATGCCCCAGCTGATCGACGTCCGGCTGATGGAGAAGTCCTGGAGGCCCGAGCGGATGAACCCGAGCGCCTCGTTCTTCTTCGACTCCGGTCGCACGAACGACGGGTGGGCGGCGTACCAGTCCAGCAAGGGTTGCTCGTAGCGCGACAGCTTGAAGAAGTAATTCTCCTCCGTGACCAGCTCGACCGGGCGGCCGTGGATGGGGCAGTTGCCGTCCACCAGGTCGGCCTCGGTGTAGTAGGCCTCGCAGGACACGCAGTAGAGCCCCTCGTAGGTCCCGAGCTCGATGTCGCCGGCGTCGAAGCAGGCCTGCAGCAGCTGCTGCACCGCCGTGTAGTGGCGGGGCTCGGTGGTGCGGATGAAGTCGTCGTTGGTGATGTCGAGGAGCTTCCAGGCGTCGCGGAAGCGCTCGACCGTCCGGTCGGCCCACTCCCGGGGGGTCACGCCGTTCGCCTCGGCGGCGCGCTGCACCTTCAGGCCGTGCTCGTCGGTGCCGGTGAGCAGGAACACGTCTTCGCCCAGCAAGCGGTGCCAGCGGGCGAGGGCATCGGCCACCACCGTCGTGTAGGCGTGGCCGATGTGGGGCGCATCGTTCACGTAGTAGATGGGGGTGGTGAGGTAGAAGCGCTCCACGGCCGAGAGGGTACCGGCGGCCTTGGTCGGGTCAGCCTCGATATCAGGCGCGGCGCTGGCCGAGGGCCACGCCGGCGGCGAACGCGCCACCGGCCAGGGCGGTTGCCCCGACGCCGGCCGTGACCCGCTTCACGACACGGTTGGTCTTGCGGTGGAAGAGCACGATCGGCCACCCCCGGTCCCGGGCCACGAGGCCGAGCGGCTTGTCGGGGTTGACGGCGACCGGGTGGCCGACTGCCTCGAGCATCGGGAGGTCGCTGGCGGAGTCGCTGTAGGCGTAGCAGCGGGCCAGGTCGTAGCCCTCCCAGTCGGCGATCTCACGGATGGCTTCCACCTTGCCCGGCCCGTAGCAGAACGGTCCGGCCAGCTCGCCGGTGTACACACCGTCTACGACCTCGGAGACCGTGCCGATGCCGCCCGTCATCCCGAGGGCCTCGGCGAGCGGGCCCACGATCTCCTGCGGCGACGCCGACACGATGAACGTCTCCCGGCCGGCGCGCCGGTGCATGTCCAGCAGCGCCTTGGCCTCGGGGCGAACCTTGTCGAGCAGTTGGGGGAGGATGTCGGGGTTCAGCGCCACGAGGTCCGCCTGGCGGTTCCCGGAGATGGCACCGAGGATGCGGGCCCGGACCTGGTCGACCTTGTCGTCGCTCGCGCCGTGCAGGCGAAAGGCCAGGGCCCCGAGTCCATCGTGGACGAACTGGCGGGTGGTGACGAGGTCGTGGCGGCGGGCGGCGATGGCGAAGGCGAACGCCGACGAGCCGCTGATGAGCGTGCGGTCGAGGTCGAAGAACGCCGCTGCACCCCCGGGGAGGCTCCCGAGCTCGCTCACTGGTTCCGCACCACGGCCACCGACAGCGCTGCGAAGGGGTGCCAGTGGAACCGCACGCAGGCGTCGCGGGCACCGCCGGTGAGCCAGGGATCGACTGCTTCGACCTCGGCACGGCGAGGCGCCTCGAAGACGTCCCGCAGGCCGAGCGTGATGCCGGCGACGACGGCCATGGCCGCCCCGGCAGTCCGGGCGCGCCCCGCTACCGGTGCCGCCGTCGACGGGCGGCTTCCGTCGATGCGGGCCATGGTGGCGTCGTCGTAGAGGTCGTCGAGATCGATGCCTCCAACCTACCGGCGCGCATTCCCGGCGCTCGGCGCAGCAGGCCTCAGGCCACGGCCTGCGCGAGCGCGTCGACGACCTGGTCGATCTGGCTGTCGCTGATCACGAGCGGGGGGCAGAACGTCAGCGTGTCGGTGCCGACGGCCCGAGTGA
>CAZTVJ010000233.1:0-4077 GCA_964616935.1 uncultured Acidimicrobiales bacterium
GCGTTGCTCCCGCGGTTGCTCCCATTTCGGAGTCGTTGCTCCCGGCGTTGCTCCCGGTTTGGAGGGGATTCGAACCCAGGGCTCGACGGGCGGTCGGCAAACGGAGCATCGATGCGGAGGGCTCGGTCCACATCCACGGCAAGGCGGCGAACGGGGAGGGATCGATCTACCGCGACGCCGATGGCGCGTGGCGAGCGACCTACACAGTCGTCGGTGAGCGGCGCCCACGACGAGTGCGGGGCCGCACGCGTGAGGAAGCCCTTGCCCGTCGAGCCGCCAAGCTCGCGGAGCTGGCTGCGTCTCAGTCGCCGACGTTCCACACCCAGACGACCGTGTCCGAGCTCGGTTCCTGGTGGCTGGAGACCGTCGCCCGCTACCGCGTCCGGCCCTCCTCCTACGGGAAGTACGTCGCTCGCGTCGCTCGGATCACCGCGACGCTCGGCGTGGTGCCCGTCCGTTCCTTGAAGCCCGAGCGGGTGGCCCGCTGGCAGGCCGAGCTGTTGTCGTCAGGGCTGGCGCCCAAGACCGTGGCTGACGCCCGCGTCGCTCTGCGCCAGGTACTCGAACAGGCGGTGCTGCACGAGCTGATCCCGATGAACCCGGTGGACCGGGTGGCGGCGCCCAAGGTGGAGCGCCGGGAGGCCCGGGCGCTCTCCTCGGATGAGGCTCGCCGGCTGGTCGCGGCGGCTTCGACCGATCGACTCGGCGCCGCGGTCGCTTTGCTGTTCGTGCAAGGTTGGCGGGTGTCGGAGGCGCTTGGGCTGTGCTGGCACGACGTCGACCTCGCAGGAGGCACGGCCATCGTTCGCCGGGCCGCCGTGTACGTGGACGGCCAGGGTGTGTTGCTCGGTCCGCCGAAGACGGCCGGGGCGTCCGGTACCCACCACCTCGGTCCCGGTGTGATCGAGCTGCTCGCCGCACGCCGGCGGGCCCAGCTGGCCGAGCAGATGGCCGCCGGTGAGACCTGGCTGACGCACACCTACGAGGGTCGTGCCGTGGGGCCGATCTTCACGACGACCGCGGGCGGGCTCGTCAACCGCCAGGCCGTGGCCAAGGCGATCACACGAGCGGCCGAGCGGGCCGGCCTCGACCCGGTCGGCCTCTCGACGCACACCGGCCGGCGCACCGTGGTCACGGTGCTCTACGCCGAGGCTGGGCTCGACCTCAGCGACATCGCCCGCTTCGTAGGCCACGTCTCCGAGACGACGACGATCGGCTACGTACGGTCGCTGGGCGACCGCCCGAAGGCCACCGCGATCATGGCCGCGGCCATGCTCGATCCGCGCTCGGCGCGCAGCAACGGCGGGTGACGGGTTGCGCCCGCCGGAGCGGTTCCTGAGCCAGTTCTCGTGAGGTGTCGTCCGGCTATGCCGACAGCCGCTGGCGCACGAACCGCTGGAGCTCACCCATGGGAATGCGGCGAGCCCGCCCGATGTGCACCGATGCGAGCTGTCCGGTGGCGAGGATGGCGTAGAGCGCGCTGCGGCTGACCGCGAGGTATCTCGCCGCCTCGACCAGGGTGACGAGCTGGAGATCGTGGTTCGGGTCGGCGCTGCTGCTCGCGGTGCTCTCGTCGTGCATGGGCTTCCTCTCAGGGGTGTCGGCGTTCACGCCCTCTACAGAGGCGCTGAGCGGCTGAGCGCAGCACCCGCGGCGCGGATTCCTTCGGGCGGGCCGCATCGCGACCCGCGTCATGCGACGCGACGAGGTCTCACCGGCGGTGCGCCGCCCAGTGAGCATGCGGGCGCGTTACCGGTCGCGTTCGCGATCGCGTCCTCAGCAACGTCGGAAGCGGATCCTCTGACGTGGCGGCCGAGATCGGTCCCACCGCGAACCGTCGGAGATGCCCATGTTCCACCCCTTGGCCGGCGCGGCCAGCCACGTCCCCGCGCTCCGGCGCTGCTCCCGGCCGCTGGCCAGGACGACAGCCACTGGTCGGGTCAGCTGGGGCAGCTCCGCGCCGTCGGGTTCGTTGCTCGACGATGCGGCCGCAGCCACGACCACTTCCACGGGGGATCCGTTGGTCCGCGATCGCGTTGGCGGCGGCGGCTCGGCATTCGTGATGCAAGTGCGTCTGCCTCTGGTCGCGTCCGGCTCCGACGCCTTGGACCCGTTCGATCTGTCGGCCCGGCGCTGATGCTGTCGCTGGCGAAGCTCGGTCGGGGGAGTGAGGGCTACTACCTCGATGCGGTGGCGCGAGGGGCCGAGGACTACTACGTCGGTCGGGGTGAGGTGCCGGGGTTCTGGACGGGTCGCGGGAGCGAGCTGCTCGGTCTCGACGGTGAGGTCACGGCCGAGGCGCTGTCGGCGGTTCTTGCTGGGGTGGCGCCCGACGGCGCACCGCTCGGCGCCGGAAACCGGCGGGTACCGGGGTTCGATCTGACGTTCTCCGTACCGAAGTCCGTCTCGGTCCTCGCCGCGCTGCGCCCGGAGCTGTCCGAGGGGATCGTGGATGCCTGTGAGATCGCGGTCGCCAGCGCGGTGGCGTGGCTGGAGGACAACGCGTGCTTCTCCCGGCGGGGTCGCAACGGTGTCGAGCGTGTGGCCGGTGATGGGTTCGTGGCAGCGGCGTTCCGGCATCGCACCAGCCGGGCCGGTGACCCGCAGCTCCACTGGCATGTCCTGGCCGCCAACACCACTCGCGGTCCTGATGGGTGGTGGCGCACCCTTGATGGGACACGCTTGTACCCGGCGCTGCGCACGGCGGGGTTCTTGTTCGAGGCCGAGCTCCGCCACCGGCTGACCGAGCGGCTCGGCGTGCAGTGGGGGCCGACGCGCCACGGCATCGCCGAGATCGACGGTGTTCCCGCTGGTGTGTTGCGGCGGTTCTCGAAGCGGCGCAGCCAGATCGAGGATCGTCTGGCCGTCACGGGGTATGCCGGTGGTCGTGCCGCGCAGGTGGCCGCCCTCGCCACCCGCGACCCCAAGGCGGCGCCTGAGTCCGAGGTGTCGCTACGCCAACGCTGGCACGACGAGGCTGAGGCGATCGGGTTCGATGCGAGGACGCTCGACATGGTGCTCGACCGACCTCGACGCCCGGCGGCGATCGACGCCGTAGTGGCCGAGCTGGTGAGCGCGAACGGTCTCACCCGTGACCAGTCGACGTTCACCCGGTTCGACGCGGTGCGCGCTTTGGCCGAACGGGCCTGCGATGGAGCGGTGGTGAGCGACCTTGACGAGGCCGCCGACCGGCTCCTCGGCGATCCCGCGGTGGTCGACCTCGGCGCCTCCACCGACCATGGCCACGACGTCACCTTGGCGTCGGGGCTGCGGGTCGGATCGGGGACACAGCGCTACACCACCCGCGAGCTCCTCACCGTCGAGGAACGGATCCTCGAGCTGGCCATCACCCCGGGCCGGACGTGGCGCCCCCACCTCGACCGATCCGACGCCGGCTCGTTCCTGAACCGGGATCGGTCGCTGTCGGACGAGCAACGCGCCGCCGTTGAGCGGCTCATTACCCGAGGATCGCTGGTCGACACGCTCATCGCTCCCGCCGGCAGCGGCAAGACCTACAGCCTCGACCGGGCCCGCCAAGCCTGGGAGCACGCCGGCTGCCGGGTCATCGGCGCCGCCCTCGCGGCGCGAGCCGCGTTGGAGCTCGAGACGCAGGCGCACATCCCGTCACGAACCATCACCAAGCTGCTCATGGACCTCCACGCCGGCACCGAACGGCTCGACCACCACACCGTGGTCGTCATCGACGAGGCCGCCATGGTGGCCACCCGGGACCTCGCCCCGATCTTCGACGCCGCCTTTGAGGGAGGGGCTCGTCTTGTCCTGGTGGGCGACCCGAAGCAGCTCCAAGCCATCAACGCCGGCGGCGTGCTCCGCGGGTTGGCTCAGCGGCTCCCCCCGATCGAGCTGAGCGAGAACCGCCGCCAACGGCACTCGTGGGAACGCGACGCCCTGGCCCAGCTGCGCGCTGGCGAGGTTGGCCGCTTTCTCGCCGCCTACCACCAGCGCGGCCGCATCACCGCCGGTGAAACACCTGATCTCGCCAAGGTCAAGCTCATCGCCCACTGGACCACCCAGATCGGGTTCGGGCTCGACGTCATCATCCTCGCCCAGCGCCGC
>CAZTVJ010000234.1:0-9619 GCA_964616935.1 uncultured Acidimicrobiales bacterium
GGGCTCGGCGTTGTCCCGCTCGTGGCGCTGCAGTCCGGTGAGGGGCGCTTCCGCTGGTTGCACGCCGTGCCCGGAGCATCCGACGCGCTGTTCGATGCCGCCACCGATGCGCACGCCGACGTCGCCTGGGTGGTTACCCTCGAGCAGGTACGTGACGAGGGTTGGCTCGGCCCACGGCTCACCTCGGCGGCGGCCGGCCGCCTCGGTGATGTGGCGCTCGTGGCGCGCGAGGCGATCTCGTTCGACGACCCGGCCGACAGCGGCCCGTTCGAGCTGATCAGCCGGCACGGTTCTGTCACGCCGGCGGAGATGCAGGTGCCGCTGCTCGCTGGCCGGAGATGATGGCCCGCCCCACCCCCACGGAGGTCCGAGATGTCCGAGCCGACCAGCGCTCCCGGCGAGATCGAGCACGGGGAGCTGCTGATGCCCCCGCCCAACGACGCTAGCGATCGGGTCGCCGGTGACGGGACCGGTGCAGCCGGCGCCGAGGCGATCGAGCAGCCGGCCAAGGTCATGCGGATCGGCTCGATGGTGAAGCAGCTGCTCGACGAGGTGCGTGCTGCTCCACTCGACGAAGCCAGCCGGGTACGCCTGGCCGAGATCTACGACACCTCGGTCGCCGAGCTGGCCAAGGCCCTCTCGCCAGACCTGCAGGACGAGCTGCGCCGGCTGGCACCGCCTTTCGCCACGGACGAGACGCCGAGCGATGCCGAGCTCCGGGTCGCCCAGGCCCAGCTCGTCGGATGGCTCGAGGGGCTCTTCCACGGCATCCAAGCCACACTGTTCGCCCAGCAGCTGGCCGCCCGCCAGCAGCTCGAGCAGCTCCGCCAGCTCCCCCCGGGCACCCCGCCTCAGCCCGGCGAGCGCCCCGGGACGTACTTGTAGACCTCGCTCGACCTCCGCTTGGGCTTTGGTCTCGCTCGGTTGCGGCTCGGTGGCGGATCGGTCGCTGGAGCTTCCCCTCGCCGCCGTGAGTCGTGTCCCAGGCCGAGCAGCTTGGTCGGTGCATCTGGTAGGTTGGCGAATCACACCGCTGTCATTCATCCACACCCTGTGGACCCCATGTGGGCAGAGGTGTGGGGGACTTCGCTGACCAGGCCGGACGCGAAAGGGATCATCTCGTGGGCGATGCGTTCACCCACCTTCACGTGCACACCGAGTACTCCATGCTCGACGGTGCGTCTCGTCTGGGCGAGCTGGTGGCGGCCGCAGCGGCCGACGGTCAGCCCGCGCTCGGCATCACCGATCACGGCAACATGTACGGCGTCCTGGAGTTCTACAAGGAGTGCCGCGCCCAGGGCATCAAGCCGATCATCGGCACCGAGGCCTACATGGCCCACGAGCACCGCAGCGAGCGGCCCTCGCGTCGCGGCCGGGTGGACGACACCGGGGGGGACGCCGAGGGCGGCAAGAAGCTCTACTACCACCTGACGCTGCTCGCCGAGACCGACGCGGGCTACCGCAACCTCATCAAGCTGTCGAGCCTCGCCTTCCTCGAGGGCTACTACTACAAGCCCAGGATGGACTGGGAGCTGCTCGAGCGTCACCACGACGGCCTCATCGCCACCACCGGCTGTCTCGGCGGCCACGTCCTCCAGGCCCTCGTGAACGGCGACGATCGTCTGGCGCTCGAGCGCGCGGGTCGGCTCCAGGACATCTTCGGGCGCGACAACCTCTTCGTGGAGCTGCAGGACCACGGCCTCCCGGCCCAGCGTGAGACGAACCCGAAGCTGCTCGACATCGCCGAGCGCCTGCGGGCACCGCTCATCGTCACCAACGACAGCCACTACACCCATCAGCAGGACCACCTCAGCCACGACGCGCTGCTGTGCGTGCAGACCGGCGCGCTCATGAGCGATCCCAAGCGCTTCAAGTTCGAGGGCGACCAGCACTACCTGAAGTCGGCGGCGGAGATGCGCCACCTGTTCGCCGAGCTGCCCCAAGCGTGCGACAACACGTTGTGGATCGCGGAGCGCGCCGATGTGACGATCGAGTTCGGCAAGCCGCAGCTGCCGGCCTTTCCACTGGCCGACGGGTTCGCTGACGACGCCGCCTACCTACGCCACCTCACCCTCACCGGCGCCCACGAGCGGTGGGGTGAGCCGTTGCACGAGGACGTCCTCGGTCGCCTCACCTACGAGCTCGACGTCATCGCGCAGATGGGGTTCAGCTCGTACTTCCTCATCGTGTGGGATCTCATCCGCTACGCCCGTGAGCACGGCATCCGAGTCGGGCCCGGCCGCGGGAGCGCCGCCGGCTGCGCGGTCGCCTACGCCCTGCGCATCACCGACCTGGACCCGATCCGGTACGACCTGCTCTTCGAGCGCTTCCTCAACCCCAGCCGCATCTCCATGCCCGACATCGACATGGACTTCGACTCGCGCTACCGGGACGAGATGATCCGCTACGCCGCCGAGAAGTACGGGCGTGACCGCGTGGCGCAGATCGTGACGTTCTCCACCATCAAGGCGCGCGCTGCGGTGCGCGACGCGGCGCGGGTGCTCGGCTTCCCCTACGCCGTCGGCGACCGGATCGCCAAGGCGATGCCGCCCCTCGTCATGGGTCGGGACACCCCGTTGTACGCCTGCCTCGAACCGCACCCGAAGTACGAGGACGGCTACAAGGCGGCAGGCGAGCTGCGGGCCATGTACGAGGCCGACCCGGACGTCCAACAGGTGGTGGACGTGGCCAAGGGCCTCGAGGGTCTACGCCGCCAGGACGGCATCCATGCCGCCGCGGTGGTGATCACCCGAGAGCCCCTCACCGAGTACCTGCCCATCCAGCGCAAGCCCGAGAACGGCCAGGATCCTGCGGACGCGCCGATCGTGACGCAGTACGAGATGCACGGCGTGGAGGACCTCGGCCTGCTGAAGATGGACTTCCTCGGCCTGCGCAACCTCGACGTGATCGAGGACTCGGTCGCCATGATCCGGGCCAGCAAGGACCCGGCCTTCGACGTCGATGCTGTCCCGCTCGACGACGACGCCACGCTGGCCATGCTGCGCCGGGGGGACTCCGTCGGGGTCTTCCAGCTGGAGGGCGGACCGATGCGCGCGCTCGTGCGCTCGCTCGCGCCGACCAGCTTCGACGACGTGGCCGCCCTCCTCGCCCTCTACCGGCCCGGGCCGATGGCGGCCAACATGCACAACGACTACGCGGACCGCAAGAACGGCCGAAAGGCCGTCCACTACCTCCACCCGGATCTCCAGGATGTCCTTGGGGATACCTACGGCCTCATGATCTTCCAGGAGCACATCCTGCGGGTGGCGCAGAAGGTCGCCGGCTACTCCCTCGCCGAGGCCGACAACCTCAGGAAGGCGTGCCTGCCGAAGGGCAGCCGGGTCCTGACATCCCAGCGCGGCTATGTCCCGATCGAACGCCTGATGCAGCTGCGCGACCGTCGTGTGCAGACGATCGACATCGAGTCCTGCACGAGCCGTAGCGAGGCCGTCGGCGACGTCTGGTCGGTCGGCAGCAAGCCTGTGCTGCGCATGACCACATCGACGGGCTACACCATCGAGGCCACCGCCGAGCACCCTTTCCTCGTCGAGGGTGGTTGGCGAACGCTGGAAGGCATCAAGGTGGGCGACCTCGTCGGTGTGGCCGGGCGGACGGTCACCGACGGCGGCAGCAAGGTCAGCCTGGCCGAGGTCGAGCTCGCTGCCCTTCTCATCTCGGAGGGGTACACCCCCGACGTACGGCTGCACCCCACGGGCGGCCCACACTTCTCGAACACTGATCCGGCGCTCCTGGCCACCTTTGTCGAGGCGTTCGAGCAACACCTCCCCGGCGCGCCCTTGCACCGCTTCGAAGCCCGCGGGGTGACGCAGCTCCGCTTCCGCCGGAGCGACCTTCTACGGCTCGAGCCCGTTCTCGGGAGGCTCGGTCTGGCCGCCGACAAGGTCATACCCGCCTCCATGGTGAACGCACCGCGCGAGAAGGTCGCTCGCTTCCTGGGGCTCTACTTCTGCGCCGACGGCTGGGCCGATCGATCGGGCGTGCACTACGGCTCGAAGAGCAAGCCCGTGTGCCTCGCCCTGAAGCGCATGCTGCTCCGCTTCGGGATCATCGCCAACCTGCTCGGTCGCGACATCGAGGGACACGGACGTCATTGGACCGTCTCCGTGGCCGACAAGGCCCACGCCAAGGACTTCGCCCGCTTGGTCGGCCCCCACCTCACGGCGACCAAGTCGGCGAAGGTCGATCGATGGCTCCTCACGTGGGGTGAGGCGCGCAGCGCCACGAACATCGGCATCCCCGCCTCGTTCCTCGCTCAGGAGCTGGCCCGCCGACAAGCCATCACGGGGAAGTCGAAACGGAGCCTCGGCATCGACTCGGGGGGCTACCTGACGTCGCGGGTGCTCCACCGTCAGACCCTGTCGGGTCTGCTGTACTCCGAGCGCTTGGAGGATCTGCGCACGGGCGACCTCCTTTGGGACACCGTCGTGTCGATCGAGCCCGTCGGCGAGGTCGAGTGCTTCGACTTCGAGATGGCCAACCCCGAACGGCCCTACGCCGTCGTCGAGGACTTCCTCGTCCACAACTGCGGGAAGAAGGATCGCGCGCTCATCGCCAAGGAGCGCGAGAGCTTCATCGCCGGTTGCGTGCAGATGGGCTACGGCGGCGAGCTGGGCAAGCAGCTCTTCGACATCATCGAGCCCTTCGCCGACTACGCCTTCAACAAGAGCCACGCCTACGGCTACGGCCTGATCGCGTACCAGACGGCGTACCTGAAGGCCCACTACCCGGTCGAGTACCTGGCCTGCCTGCTCACCAGCGTCAAGGGCAGCCTGGAGAAGGCGGCGGTGTACCTGGCCGAGTGCCGGACCATGGGCATCAAGGTGCTCAACCCGGACGTGAACGTGTCGCAGTCCGAGTTCGTGGCACTGGATGCCTCGGCCGCGCCGACCGGCACGGAGCTGTCGCCTGGCTCACCGGGCGTCATCCCGTTCGGGCTGTCGGCGGTGCGCAACGTGGGGGCGGGCCTGGTGGCGTTGATGGTCGCAGAGCGCGAGCGCGGCGGCCCCTTTGCGGACTTCTACGACTTCGTCGAGCGGGTCGACCCGGGGGTGCTGAACAAGCGGGCCATCGAGTCGCTCATCAAGGCCGGGGGTTTCGATTCCCTCGGCCACAAGCGCCGAGGGCTGCTGGTGGTCTTCGAGCAGGTGATCGACGCCACGCTCGCCCGCCGTCGAGAGCGCGAGCAGGGCATCATGAGCTTGTTCGGGGAGTCCGGCACCGCAGGCGACGCGCCATCGGCGTTCGACGAGCGGTTGCCCATCCCCGACCTGGAGATGGACAAGTCCCAGCTGCTCGCGTTCGAGAAGGAGATGCTGGGCCTCTACGTCAGCGACCACCCGTTGCTCGGGGCAGAGTGGGCCCTGCGCCGTCGCACCGATTGCACCCTCGCCGAACTGGCCGAGCGCCAGGAGGGGGACGTGGTGACCGTCGGGGGCGTCGTCACGGGGCTGTCTCGGAAGTACACCCGCCGGGGCGAGCTGATGGCAGTGTTCACCCTCGAGGACCTGCAGGCCACCGTCGAGGTCATGGTGTTCCCGAGGGCCATGATCGACCACGGCCACAAGCTGGCGGACGACACCGTGGTGGTGCTTCGGGGCCGGCTCGACCAGCGTGAGGACGCGGCGAAGCTGATGTGCCACGACGTCCAGGTGTTGGAGGTCGGAGCCGATGCGGCGCCGCCGCTGCGGCTACGACTGCCCCCGACGGCCGTCACGCCCACCACGATCACCACCTTGAAGCGCATCCTGCTGGACCACCCGGGTGAGTCGTCCGTGTACCTCCACCTCGGGGAAGGCACGGTGATGCGCCTCACCAACGAGTTCCGCGTGGACGTCGGACGGTGCATCGGTGAGCTGCGAGCCGAGCTCGGTCACGAGGTGCTGCAGGCCTCCGGCTGAGCTCGCATCGGGTGCTCGCGCGGCGATGTGGGAGACGGGTCGGGACGGCTCCGGGCGGGCTGCGTTTCCCGGATGCCGCCGGAGATGGCAAAATGTCCTGCCGTCCACCCAGCCGCCACCGGGTGGGCCGACCCACGAAGCAACCGCCGGTCCGCCGGTACCTACACCCTCGGGGGCCATCCGAACCCATGCCTATCCAGGTCGACACGAAGGATTGCTCGGCACTCACTGACGCTGAGCTTGCGGACATGGCCGACATGGGCGCCAGCGCGCCCGGCGGCATCGAGATCGGCGTGCTGTCCAAGGCCAAGGAGGACTGGGTCCTCTGCACGACCGCCCGCATCGACGCCAAGCTGCAGGGCATCATGTTCGCGACGCTCGAGCGCATCGGGGGCACGCCGTGCGTGCTGCTCGGCCTGCTCAGCGTCAAGCGGACCTCGCGGCGGGAGTCCGTGATGCGCGGCCTGATGGCCGAGGCCTACCACCGGGCGCTCATGGCCTTCCCCGACGAGGACGTGCTGGTCGGCACCCGCTTCGCCAACCCGTCGGGCTTCGACGCCTTCCGGGCCCTGAGCGACATCGTGCCCCGCCCTGGTCACCGGGCGGTCGGGGAGGAGCGCGCGTGGGGTCGGCGCCTGGCCAAGCGGTTCCACGTCGAGAGCTCCTACGACGAGCAGTCGTTCCAGGTGAAGGCCAACGCCAGCGGGGTGTTCGACTACGAATCCCTGCATCCGGAGACGGTCGACCCCGAGGTGATCGAGCTGTTCAAGGGCACGAAGCCGCTCAAGGGCGACGTCCTCGTCGCGTTCGGGTGGGCGATGGCCGAAGACCTCTTGAAGCTGGGCTCGCGCTGAACCCGGCCCGGCCCTGAGCGTCCTGCTCACGGCATGGACTTCTCCGAGCTCGTACGGGCGCGCCGCATGGTGCGCGCCTTCGACCCGCAGCGCATCGATCCCGAGGTGCTCGACCGTGTGCTCGACGCGGCCCGCCGGGCCCCGAGCGCTGGCAACAGCCAGGGTTGGGACTTCGTCGTCCTCGAGGGGGTCGATACCGCCAAGTTCTGGGACGTGACGCTGCCACCAGAACGCCGAGCAACGTTTCGGTGGCAGCAGCTGCTCGACGCGCCCGTCGTCGTCCTGCCGCTCGCCAACCGCCAGGCGTACCTGGACCGCTACGCCGAGGCGGACAAGGCCGCGACCGGGCTGGCCTCGGCGGATCGTTGGCCGGTGCCCTACTGGCAGGTCGACACCGCGTTCGCCACGATGCTTCTGCTGCTGGCGGCCCAGGACGCGGGCCTCGGCGCGCTCTTCTTCGGAGTGTTCCGGGGCGGCGACCGTCTCCTGGCCAACCTGGGCGTCCCCCCGGGGCGAGACCTGATCGGGGCCGTCGCGCTGGGACGCCCGCTCGATGCGCAGCAGGGGCGGTCGTCCGATCGGCCTCGCCGTGCCCTCGACGACGTGGTGCACCGAGGAGGCTGGTCGCCGACGCCGGCGGAGGACGACGCTCCGTGATCGCTCAGGCGAGCCCCGAGCAGGCCGCATCCATCGCCCGCGCCTTGTTCACTGTGGCCAGCACGGCCGGCACGACGACGCTCTCGGCCGCCGAGCTCTCACGAGTGCCCTGCTGACGGTGTTCGGCCGCACCGAGCCCGTCGATGTCGACCGGCTCACGCCGATCCCCTCGGGCGACCTGGTCCGGGTGCTCGACGACGATGACGTGCGGCTCGACCTCGTGCGCGTCCTGGCTGTCATCGCCCTGCTAGATGGCGTGGTCGAGCAGGCCAAGCTTCAGCTGGTGCTGGACGTGGCAACGGCCCTGCACGTCGAGGCGGAGTTCGTGGACGCGCTCCAGCAGCTCTGCCTCGACCACGTCCGCTGGGTGGCCTACGACATGATCCGGGCCAACGTCGCCACCATGCCGGGCATCCGTGGCAGCCGGACGACCGGTACGCCCGTTCCTGCCGTACCACGACGACGCCCTAGACGAGGTGCTCGCCAGCCTGGCCGACCTTGCGCAGGGCACGTTCGGCCGAGCGTTCTTCGACCACTACCAGACGAACGGCTACGTGTTTCCTGGACGGCGCTGGGCCGTCGCCGATGCGTGGGCTACGCCGCACGACAGCCTGCACGTGCTGTCGGGGTACTCCACGTCGGCGCAGGGCGAGCTGCTGGTGGCGGCCTTCACGGGTGGCGTACTGCGCCGCGACGTCGATCTCATGGAGAGCCACGTCATCCCGACGATCCTGATCTACCACCTCGGCATCGACATCAACAAGGGTCTCAACGCAGGCGACCAGGCGCGCATGGCGGCTGATCCGTCCTGGCGGGACAACTACGACGGCAACGTCCACCTCGGGCTCGATGTCGAGAAGCTGTGGGTGGCGTGGGATCGAGGGCGGACCACGCGCCAGGACGTCTACTCCGGGCACTGGAACTTCTGGGCCCACACGACGACGCCGCTCACGGAGCTGCGGGAGCGCTGGTCGGGTGCCGGCCCTGGGGCCAGCCATGGCGGCCCTCGCCGATGCGGCCATCCGGCGTGACGACTTACTGCGTGCCGGCCAGCCTGCACCGCCACCCCTGTCGTCCACCCCGATCGCCGACCATCCACCGGCTCCGCCAGCGCACGGGTGACCTACGCGCCGCCGAGCTGGGCGGCGAGCTGTGCGACGGTCGCCGCGGGCATCTGGCAGGTGTAGTCCCGGCACACGTACGCGAACCCTGGTTCGCGGCCCTCCCAGAGGGGAGAGTCGTAGGGCTCGCCCCAGGCGAGCACGGCGTTGGGCAAGTAGCGGCGATGGATCTCGCCGACCAGGTCCGCCCGGTCGCCCACGATCGCGATCTCGGTGATGCCGCTGCGGCGGAGGTCGACGGCGGCGAGCAGATGGGCGAACGCCTGGGGCGACTGGCCGGTGAGCGGCCCGACGAGCCGTAGGATCTGGTCGGCGTGGTGGGCGAAGCGGAGCTCGCCGGTGATCGCCGCCAGCCGGTAGAGCCCGACCGCCGCCAGTGAGTTGGCCGAGGGCGTCGCGTTGTCGAGCAGATCCTTCTGGCGGGCCACGAGCGCCTCGCCGTCCTCCCCGGTGGTGAACAGGCCGCCTTGACCGGGGTCCCAGAACAGGTCGAGCAGGGCATCGGCCGCGGCGCGTGCCTCGTCGACCCAGCGCGCCCGGCCGGTGGCCTCGGCGAGGGCCAGAAAGCCGTTCACGAGGGCGGCGTGGTCGGCGGCCAGGGCCAGGTGGCGGGCGCCGCCGTCGGCCTGCCACGATCGGAGCCAGCGGCCATCCGTGCGTCGCAGGTGAGCCAGGAGGAACTCGCCGTTGGTCACTGCGGCGTCGAGCCAGCGCTCGTCCCCCGTGGCCGCCGCCGCCTCGGCCAGGGTGGCCAGGAACAGCGCGTTCCACTCCGTGAGCACCTTGTCGTCGAGGCCCGGCCGCGGCCTCAGCTGCCGAGCGTCCAGCAGGAGCAGCCTGGCCTCCTCCACCGCTACGGGGCGCAGCAGGTCGCCGCGCACGGGCCGGTGCAAGATGTTGGCGCCTTCGAAGTTGCCGGCCTCGGTGACGCCGTACCAGGCCAATGCCTCGGCGGCCAGGTCGGGGCCCAGCACCCCGCGCACCTCGTCGGCCGTCCACACATAGAACGCGCCCTCGTGACTGTGGCCGTCGGCGGTGAGCGAGTCGGCGTCCTCGGCCGAGAAGAAGC
>CAZTVJ010000235.1:0-3688 GCA_964616935.1 uncultured Acidimicrobiales bacterium
GCTTCGAGCCCGATCGAAAAACGCACGAGATTGATCGGCACCGACGACGGTGCGATGCCGGCGAAGGTGTCCGACAGCGACCGGGCGACGGTGACCGCGGGGTTGGCGAACGAGGTCGACGAGGTGAAGAAGTAGGCACCACCGATCCAGACGCCGACGGCGAAGGGCACGTAGCGCGAACGGCCGGTGCGAACGAGGCCGAAGATCACCAGCAGCAGCCCGAGGGTGGCCACGACCTCAGAGAACCACAGGTAGCCCGCCGAGCGGACGTCGGTCGACAGCTCGACGGCGGGCAGATCGAACATGAGGTTGGCGACGACGGCGCCGAGGCACCCGCCGACGACTTGGGCAGCGATGTAGAGCCCGGTGTCGCGGCTGGTGATGCCCCCGAACCCCCGGCTGACGAGCGTGACGACCGGGTTGAAGTGGGCGCCCGAGATGGGACCCAGCATCAGGATGAGGCCGATGAGCGCGCCGGTGGTGGCGGCGGCGTTCTCGAGCAGCTGCAGACCCAGGTCGTTCGGCGAGAGCCGCTGCGCCATGATCCCGGAACCGATGACCGCCATCACGAGCAGGCCCGTGCCGAGCGCCTCGGCCACCAGCCGGCGGGCGAGGTCGCGGCCATGGGCGCCACCCGCATCCGCGGCGACACCGGGCTCGACCTCGGAGCGGCTCACGCGGCTCGTACCGCCATGATGCGCCGACGGAGCTCGACCACCGTGGCATCGAAGGCGCGCCTGGTGCCGATAAGGACCGGGTCCGCCACCGACCAGTGCAGCCAGCTCTCCGGTGGATCCAGCTCCTCGTGGGCCCGGTCGCACACGGTCACCGCGATGCCCGCTCCGTCGTCGGCGTCGAGGCGGGACGGCATCGCTGCAGTCAGGTCGAGGCCGGCACGCTCGGCGGCGGCGACCGCGCCGGGGTGCACGTGTGCCGCCGGATGGGTGCCGGCACTGGTCGCCGGCGCGTCCGTGATCTGGGTCCACAGCGCGGCGGCCAGCTGCGAGCGAGCCGAGTTGGCCGTGCAGACGAACAGCGCCGGGCCGGAACGGACGGCGCGGCCGATCGTGAGCACGTCGAACGCGTCGCGGGCCAGGCGGACGTACCGCCGCCGACCATCGCCGCTGGAAGCGCTGCGCGAGACAAGGCCGACGTCCTCCAGCACATCGAGGCGGGGCGCAAGCAGGTTCGAGGGCAGGCCGAGCCGGCGCTGCAGCTCCGAGGGCGAGCGATCGGACACGGCCAGCTGATCGACGACGGCCAGCCGCCAGGGATCGCCGAGCGCGCCGTGGCGGGCAGCTCGGAGTTCCAGATCGTCATCGAAGCGCACAGCGCCAACGATGTCACTCCATGATCGTTGAGTCAATGGCTACTGAGTGATTGTGGCTCCGTTCAGAGCTGCATCGACTTGATCTCGAGGAACTCCTCGAGGCCGTACCTGCCGTACTCCCGGCCGATGCCGGACTGCTTGTAGCCACCAAAGGGGGCGTTCGGGTTGAAGCGCCCGCCGTTCACCTCGACCTGGCCGGTGCGCAGGCGTCGGGCAACCTGCTGGGCGCGAGCCGGGTCGGCCGACCAGACCCCACCGGCAAGGCCGTACACGCTGTCGTTGGCGATGCGGACGGCGTCGTCCTCGCCGTCGTAGGGCAGGATCACCAGCACCGGTCCGAAGATCTCCTCCTTGGCGATGGTCATCTCCGGCTGCACGCCGGAGAACACCGTGGGGCGGACGTAGAAGCCGGTCTCGAGGCCCTCGGGGGCATCAGGCCCTCCGGCGATGAGCGTCGCGCCCTCGTCGATGCCCTGCTGGATGTAGCCCCGCACCCGCTCGCGCTGGGCCGCGGAGGCCAGCGGACCCAGCCTGCTCGCCTCGTCGAACGGGCTCCCCACGGTGAACTGGGCAGCGGTGGCCGCCGCCACCCGCTCGGCCTCGCCGATGCGATCCCGCGGCACCAGCATCCGGGTGAGCGCCGAGCACGTCTGGCCGGAGTTCAGGAAGCACTTCCCCACGCCGTCGGCCACCGCCTTGGCGAAGGCCTCGTCGTCGAGGTCGTCCAGCAGCACGTTGGCGCTCTTGCCGCCGAGCTCGAGGGCGATCTTCTTCACCGTCTCGGCGCCCAGCTGGGCCACCCGCCGGCCCGCTCGGGTCGAGCCGGTGAACGAGACCATGTCGACGCCGGGGTGCGCTGCGATGGCCTCACCGACCACCGGACCGTCGCCGCTGACCAGGTTGAACACGCCTGCCGGCAGGCCCACCTCGTGGACGATCTCAGCGAGGATGAACGCGTCGATGGGCGCCACCTCACTGGGCTTCAGCACCACCGTGCAGCCCGCAGCCAGGGCGTAGGCGACCTTCGCCGCGATCTGGTGGAGCGGATAGTTCCACGGCGTGATGCAGCCCACCACACCGACTGGCTCTCGCACCACCAGGCTGTTGCCGACCTGCTCCTCGAAGGTGAAGCCCTCCGCCACCTTGGCCGCCGTCGCGAAGCTGTTCATCGGCAGGCCCACCTGCACCATCTGGGAGAGCACCTTCACCATGCCGGTCTCGCGGCTGATGACGGTGGCGACCTCGTCCATGCGGGCACCGAGCGCCTCGCCGATTCGAGTGAGGTACTTGCCGCGCTCCTCGACCGACGTGGACGACCACGAGGCGAAGGCGTCACGTGCCGCCGCCACGGCGCGGTCGACGTCCTCGGCCGTTCCGGCCGGGATGGTGGCCATGACCGCTTCGGTGACGGAGTCGATGACCTCGATGCTGGCGGAGCCGGTCGACGGTACCCAGGTGCCGTTGATGTAGAGCTGCTCGTAGCTGGTCAAGCTGACCTCCAGGGTCGTACGGACGATCGGCGAACGGTGGGATGGCGTGCCACTCAGCACGGTACCTCCGGCTCAGGTGAGGACGCCTCCGACCCCTCCGGACTGGCGGTCATGCCAACTCGGTCGCCGACCTGAGCCACCGGTAGTCTGGCGACAGCTCGGGGGGCCGGGTCCCTTCATCTGAGGAGAGCACCATGACCGACGTCGTCAGCAAGGCGCAGGGAGCGCCGCGGGGCATCAGCCGGGACAAGGCGCCCGAGCCGACGCTCGGCGACACCTCCATCGCCGGTGCTCGCTACTACTCCCCCGAGTTCGCCGCCCGTGAGTGGGACCGGATGTGGACGCGGGTCTGGATGATCGCCGGGATGGTGAACCAGCTCCCGAAGGCGGGCGACTACCTGACCTTCGAGATCGGCCGGGAGTCCATCCTGTGCGTGCGCGGGGCCGACGAGCGGATCCGTGCCTTCTACAACGTGTGCCAGCACCGCGGGAACCAGCTCGTCAGCGTCGAACGAGGTTCGTTGGGCGCCGGGCAGTTCCAGTGCGCCTACCACGGGTGGCGCTTCGACGATGCGGGCATCCTGCGATCGGTCTACTGCGAGGAGGACTTCCCGCAGGGCAGCCCGTGCGGCAAGCGCAACCTCGTCGAGATCCCGTGCGACACCTGGGCCGGGTTCGTGTGGATCAACATGGACGAGGGCTGCGTCGGCCTGCGCGAGTTCCTCCACCCGGTCGCCGATCAGCTCGACGACTACCAGATGGAGCGCATGAAGCGCACCCACTGGGTGACGCTCGAGGGCGACTTCAACTGGAAGTGCGTGCAGGACAACTTCAACGAGAGCTACCACCTTCCCTTCGTCCATCCCCA
>CAZTVJ010000236.1:0-4648 GCA_964616935.1 uncultured Acidimicrobiales bacterium
AACCGCCACTTCTGCGAGGTCTGGTACGAGGACGTCCGCGTGCCGGTGGCGAACCTCGTGGGCACCGAGGGCGGCTCCTGGAAGCAGACCATGCGCCAGCTCGAGCACGAGCGGGGTGGCATCGACCGCCTGTTGTCGAACTACGCGCTCTACCTCGACGTCCGCCCTCGGGCCGACACGTCCAACCCGCTCGTCCGCCAAGAGCTGGCCCACCTCGAGACGGCCTACCGGCTCGGCCGGCTGCTCGTCCTTCGAGAGATCCTCGGGCAGGCCCCGCGTTCGTTCTCGGCGGCGACGAAGACGTTCTGCACCGAGCACGAGCAGCGCGTGGCCTCCTTCGCGGCCCGCACCCTTGGCGCCGAAGCCACCCTGTGGGGCCGTACGGCACGGGCCGTGTGCTACGCGCCGGGCTACACGATCATGGGTGGCACGTCGAACGTGCTGCGCAACATCATCGGCGAGCGAGTGCTCGGTCTCCCACGCGAGCCGGGCTGAGCGAGGCCCTACGGCGCATCGCGCACCGACGACGTCACGCGGCGTCGGGTGCCTTTCGAGTCCATGCCATCGACACCACTCCCAAGCCCACGAGGAGGAGGCCGAGGCCGAGCAGGGGACCGGAGCTCGACCCCGTCTCGGGCAGCCGAGCGGGGGCCGGGGCGGTGGTAGGGGTGACCTGGCGCGGCACGGGCGTGGCCTGCGGGACGGGGTTCTCCTGCTCCGGGAGCGACCGCACCGTCGGCGGCCGCGTCGTGGCCGGCGGTGCGCTGGTCGGTGGTGTCGTCGCCGGGGCCTCGGTGGTCGGCGGGGCGGCGGTGGTGGCCGGCGCCTCGCTCGTCGGTGGCGTGGTCACCGCGGTGGTCGCCGTGGTCGAAGGTGGTGCATCCTCGTCGAAACAGAAGAGCACATGGTCGAGCGGGTCCTGGCCGTTCGTACCCGACAGGCCGCGATCGGCCGTCGCCTCTCTCGGCGGGTCGTAGCGATACGCCGCGCTGCTGGCCACCGGCGGCTCACCCGCATTCACCCAGACGAGGTCGATGCCGCCACTCGCCCGCCAATCGAACGTCGCCAGGCCGGTGCGGGTCACCGTGACCGTGACGCCCTTCGCCTTGGCGGTCTTCGAGCCACCTTCGTCGGGCAAGGTGGAGAATCGGATCTCGGTCCACGGCGAGTCACCACCGAAGCGCTGGTGCAAGGCCCCGCAGTTGGTCGGGCCTGGGAACGGTGACGGCGCCACGGCCGCCGCGAGGGCGCCACCGCCCAGCGCACCGACACCGGCGACGACAAGGGCACCGGCCACGAGCGGGCGAGCCCACCGCCTCCGCCCCTGCTCGTCGTTCGTCTCGAGAGCGGTCCTCGCGCCCATCGTCCACGCTCCCCGGAGCCATCCCATCGAGTTCTCGTCCGCCGATGCCGATGCTGCCGTTGTCACCACCATCGCGCCGTGCGTGGTCGCGGCCCATAGGACGGGCGACTCATCTTCCCTGCTCAGCACCGATTTCTGACGCGGTCCGTGGTAACGCGACCGTCATGGTTCAGGTCGAGTTCGGTCACATCAACGTGCGGATGGGGTCCACCGCGGCCGCCGAAGGCCCGACGTGCACCTCGGCGTCGACGACCCAGGCACCGGTGGGCGAGGCCAGCACCGGGTTGAGACGCGCCTTGACGATCTCGGGGCGGTCGTCAGCCAGCTGACCCAAGCGCAGGAGCACGTCACGAAGCGCGGCGTGGTCAACACCGAGCGCGGTGAGGGCGCTGGCCGCCCGCGACGATGCCACCAGCTCGTCGGCATCGACGTCGGTGAGCGGCAAGCTGCGCGCCGGGCGATCGGCGATGGCATCGGCGAAGGCGCCGCCCAGACCGAACGACACCACCGGCCCGAACGCCGGGTGCGCCTCGACCGTGGCGCAGGTCTCGACGCCGCCGGGCACCATGCGCTGCACCACCGCCTCCGCCATGGCCGCGCCGAGGGAGGCCCGCATGCGCTCGTAGGTGCCGGCGAGCTCGACGGCGTCCTGAACGTCGAGCGCGACGCCACCGCTCTCGGAGCGGACGAGGCGGACGAGCCCGGCCGCCTTCAGGGCCACTGGGTAGCCCAGCTCGTCCGCCGCCGCGAGCGCTCCCTCCAGCGAGGTCACGGCCACGGCAGGCGCCACGGCGATGCCGTAGGTGGCCAGCAGCTCCTGGCTCACCGCGAGCGGCAGGAGCGTGCCCGAAGGGCGCACGCCGAGCGCGTGCTCGACGATGCCGCGGGCGGCCTCGGCATCGACCCGGTCGAGCTGCGGAACGACGCCCTCTGCCCGAGCCCGCCACGCCGCATAGCGAACGACGCGCCCGAGTGTGGAAGCCGCCGGTTCCGGGAAGGCGAACGCCGGCACCGAGCTGCCGGGGAGCAGCGGCCCATCGTCCAGGCCGAGCGTCACGGTCAGCACAGGCTTTCCGGTGCCATGCGCGACCCCGACGATCGCGCTCGCCACGTCGTGACGGGCGACGACGAGCGGTGGCGCGTAGATCGCGAGCACGGCGTCCACGCCCGGGTCGGCCAGCACCACCTCGAGTGCCACGCGGTAGTCCGCCGGCACCGAGCGGAAGGTGAGGTCGAGCGGGTTGGTGACCATCACCTCGGCCGACAGGTGGTGAGCCAGCTCGGTCGCGGTGTCGACACCCAGGATCGCGGGGACGAGCCCCGCCGCTTCGAGACCGTCCAGCGCCAGGGTGGCCGGGCTGCGGGCGTTGGTCACCACGGCCACCCGGTTGCCGGCTGGCAGTGGCTGGCCCACCAGCACCCGGCCAACGTCGAACAGCTCCCGCACGGTGTCCACCCGGATCACGCCGGCCTGCTGGTACACCGCGTCTCCTGCGGCGTCGTCGGGGTTGCCGCGACCTGCCTTCACGGCCACGATCGGCTTGCGCCGCGACACCCGGCGGGCAATGCGCCCGAACTTGCGGGGGTTGCCGAAGCCCTCGGTGTAGAGCAGCACGGCCTCGGTGGCCGGGTCGTCGTACCAGTAGTTCAGGAGGTCGTTGGCGCTCACGTCACCCATGTCGCCGAGCGACACGAAGTTGGACAGACCGACGCCGAGCCGCTTGGCCAGCTCGATCATGGCCGTACCGAGCGGTCCCGACTGCAAGGACACCGCGAGCCGCCCGGGCAGCACATCGAGCGGTGCGAAGCTGGCATGCATCGGGCAGGCGGGGTCGGTGTTGATCACCCCCATGCTCGCCGGGCCCACGATGCGCATCCCGTGGCGCCGAGCCAGCTCCACCAGCTCCCGCTGGCGCGCTTCACCCTGTGGTCCCGCGTCGGCAAAGCCCGTGCTGATCACCACCGCGCCCCGCACCCGCTTCTGCGCGCACTCGGCGATCACCGTGGCCACGGCCTCGGCCGGCACGGCAACGATGGCGAGGTGGATGTCGTCGGCGATGTCGAGCACGGAGGCGGCGGCGGGCACGCTGGCCACGTGCGGGACCGTCGGGTTCACCGGGTAGACGGCGCCCTGGAAGCCGCTGTTGAGGAGGTTTCGGAAGATCTCTCGCCCGACGGAGCCCTTGCGGTCGGACGCACCGATCACGGCGATCGTGGCGGGGCGCAGCAAGCGGGCGATGGAGCGGCTCTCGGCCCGCTGCTCCCGCCGATCGACGGACTCCAGGTAGTGCTCGGTCGGCGCGATGTCGAACGCGACGTCGACGACGCCGCCCGAGAACTCGTTGCGCACCTCGAAGCCGGCCCGGCGGAACACACCCAGCATCGCCCGGTTGTCGGGCAGGACCTCCGCCGTGAAGCGGTCGATCCCCTGCGCCCTGGCAATTGCGGCGAGGTGCTCCAACAAGATGGTGGCCAGGCCGCGACCCTGGTGCTCGTCGGCCACGGTGAACGCCACCTCGGCCTCGTCACGACCCGGCCAGCGATCGAATCGGGCCACGGCGATGACGTCGTCACCCAGCTCCGCGACAAGCGCGGCGCGGTCGACCATGTCGACGGTGGTGAAGCGGTCCACCTCCTTGGCCGTGAGTCGCGGCTTCGGCGAGAAGAACCGGTAGTAGATGCTCTCGGGCGTCAGGCGCCCGTGGAAGGCCACGAGCGCGCCGGCGTCGCTCGGCAGGATCGGCCGAACGTGCACCGTGGCACCGTCGGAGAGCACCACGTCGCTCACCCACGGACTGCTCTCGGGCGGACTGCTCTCGGGCGCAACGTCCACGCTGAGCAACGTAGCGGGGGCCGGTCCGGCCGGCGCGGTCGAGTGGCTACGGTCACCCGCCATGCAGCACACCCACCTCGGTCGCACCGGTCTCGTCGTCTCGCGGCTCTGCCTCGGCACCATGACCTTCGGGTACCAGTGCGACGACGACACCTCGTTCGCCATCCTGGACAAGGCCTACGACGCCGGCATCACCTTCCTCGACACCGCCGACGCGTACCCGCTGGGGGGATCGTGGTCGACCGTCGGGGCCACCGAGGACATCATCGGTCGATGGATGCGGGGCAAGCGTGACGAGGTCGTGCTGGCCACCAAGTGCTACTACCCCATGAGCAAGCGCCCCTGGGACCAGGGCAGCAGCCGAAAGCACATCCTCAGCGCCATCGACGCGAGCCTGCGCCGGCTGCGCACCGACTACGTCGACCTCTACCAGCTCCATGCATGGGACCCGA
>CAZTVJ010000237.1:0-2612 GCA_964616935.1 uncultured Acidimicrobiales bacterium
AGGATCCGTACGCCTCGTTGAACCCGAGGCTGCCGGTCAACGACATCATCGGCGAGCCACTCCGGGTCCACCACCTCTACGGCAAGGCCGGCAAAGACCGGGTGGCCGAGCTGCTGCGCCTCGTCGGGCTGAACCCGGAGCACGGCAACCGCTACCCGCACGAGTTCTCGGG
The DNA here is from genome assembly GCA_964616935.1 of uncultured Acidimicrobiales bacterium. Taxonomy (GTDB): domain Bacteria; phylum Actinomycetota; class Acidimicrobiia; order Acidimicrobiales; family Ilumatobacteraceae; genus CAZTVJ01. The sequence goes on from CAZTVJ010000237.1 coordinate 173, forward strand.
TGGCCAGCGCCAACGCATCGGCGTGGCGCGCGCGCTCTCCCTCGACCCGAAGGTGATCGTGCTCGACGAGCCCGTCTCGGCCCTGGACGTCTCGGTGCAGGCCGGTGTCGTGAACCTCCTGGAGGAGCTGCAGGAGCGGCTCGACCTCGCCTACCTGTTCGTGGCCCACGACCTCTCTGTCGTTCGGCACATCTCCGACCGGGTGGCCGTGATGTACCTGGGCAAGATCGTCGAGATCGGCACGAGGTCCGACGTGTACCAGCGCCCGTCTCATCCGTACACCCAGGCGCTGCTGTCGGCGGTGCCGGTGCCCAACCCCAAGCTCGAGCGTCAGCGCCGCCGCATCATGCTCACCGGCGACGTGCCCTCACCGGTGAACCCGCCGTCCGGGTGCCGCTTCCGCACCCGCTGCTGGAAGGCGCAGGAGATCTGCTCGCAGGAGGAGCCGGCGCTGATCGACCGGGGCCAGGGCCACCCGGCGGCGTGCCACTTCGCCGAGGTCGTCGAGGTCGTGTGACGAACCTCGGCGACGGGCTCGTCCTGCGCCCCGCCGAGCCCGCCGACCTGGACCAGCTCGACGAGCTCCTGACGGCGAGGGGAGAGGCGGCCGACGCCGAAGACCTGCGGCTGGTCGCAGCTGATCCCGACGCTGGCCTCGAAGGAACCGCCGTCGTCGTCGACGGTGCCCGGGTGGTGTCCACCGCCACGCTGCTGTCCGAGACGGTCGAGCTCGGCGATGTACCTCTGCCGGCGGGTCAGGTGGAGCTGGTGGCCACCGACCCGGCCTACGAGGGTCGTGGCCTGGTGCGAGCGCTGATGGCGTGGTGCCACGAGCGTTCAGCAGCACGGGGCGACCTGGTCCAGGTCATGGTCGGGATCCCGTACTTCTACCGTCAGTTCGGCTACGAGTACGCCATCCCCATCGCCCGGGCGTTGTCGGCTACGCGACCGGCGCCCGGCTCGTCCGAGGGCTTGGAGGTGCGCCGAGCGACCATGGAGGACGTGGGGGCGATGGCGGCCTTGGCCAGCGGCGAGCAGGCCGCCTTCGACGTCCGGATGTCGCACTCGACAGCGTGCTGGCGCTGGTTGGTGCAGCGCGCAGGCTCGCAGCAGTGGGTCGCCACGGACGGCGAGGGGGTGGTGGTCACCACCGGAAGGACCACCCCGCCGGACGAGGGGGTCGTGCTCGGCGAGGTGAGCGCGTCGATCCCGGCGGGCGCGCTCGCTCTCTTGGACCACTCGTTCGAGCTGGGCGGCGGTGCCGTCGAGGCGAAGGAGCGGCCCGGCACCGTGGCCGGCGATGCGCTTGCGCCGCTGCTGGCCGGTGGGGGATGGCCGGACTGCTACTACGTCCGCCTCCCCGACCCGGTTGCCCTGCTCGAACGGTTGCGACCCGTCCTCACTCGTCGCCTCGTCGCGGCCGATCTGGCGTCGGCTGAGCAGGAGGTGCTCATCTCCGCCTTCCGGTGGCACGTGCGCTTCGCCGTGGGTCCCTCAGGCGCGGGGCCGATGCGGGGTGGCGGGCCGCTCCAGGCACCAGGCGCCCACGGTGGATCCGGGGTCGCTCCCGACAGGTTCGCGTCCCTGCTCTTCGGCGAGGTCGGCGCGGTCGGCCTGGCCGAGCGCGAGCCCGATGTGTACCTCGGCCAGCAGGAGGCGCTGATGGCGGCGCTGTTCCCGCCGGTGCGGGCCGACGTGCTCACCTTCTACCTGCCCTGAAGGCCTGGAACGGCGGCCTCGCTGCTAGATTTTCGCCTCGTGCGTTCGGTCATCCTCGTCGTCACCATCCTCGTCAACGTCGTCTCCCTCTTCGCCATGGTGGGCGGCATCCTGCTCCACAGCGGCAAGGGCGGCGGTCTGTCGGACATGTTCGGCGGCGGTGGCGGTGCTGGGCTCGGCTCCACGACCGCCGAACGCAACCTCACCCGCATCACGTTCGTGTTCTCCGTCACGTGGGTCCTCACCGTGGTCGGGCTGGGCCTGCTGCTCGATTGAGCAGCCGGGAGCACCAGGTCGCAAGGCGCTAGGGTGGCGAGCCGCAAGAACCACGTCGGAGTGGCGGAATAGGCAGACGCGCTAGGTTGAGGGCCTAGTCCACGAAAGTGGGTAGGGGTTCAAGTCCCCTCTCCGACACGATCTGACCAGCACGAAAGTGCTGGTCAACGTCTTTCCAGCGGCGGGTGTCGGGCCCCGAATGTGTCGCTTGTCAGCGGTTTGTCAGCGAACCGGTCCAACTCCGACGGCTGGTCGTCACGGCCAAGCTCACGAGCGCGCACCGTGGGCGTAGGCACGATCGATCAGGATGTGGCCGTGACGACCGAGTCCTTCACGATGCCGGGCGCCGTTGGCGTCATCGTGAACTGCTCGCCGCCCCCGATCGTCGTCCCCGATGAAGGGGGCATGCTGGGCACCCGACGCCTCGCCGCGCTCCTCGACTACG
>CAZTVJ010000238.1:0-11277 GCA_964616935.1 uncultured Acidimicrobiales bacterium
ACCACCGGACCACCCCGCCGCACCGCTCCGACCAGCGGGCAGTCGAGCGAGTTCCCGATGCGGCGATGAGCACTTGACGGTCGACGTGCAACCGGACCGCCTACAGGTCGAGCCGGCCAGCCGGCCCTTGGAGCGCGGCCCGTAGGCCGGGTGTGGGTGCTGGCGCCACCGGTACCGACGCACCGAGCGCGGCGAGGGCCTGCTGCACTGCGGCGACGTCGGGGTGACGGACCTCGAAGCCGAGAAGCCGGACGCCCGTTGCCGACGTCGTGGACGGGTGGGTCGAGTCGCCCCAATCGATCAGGAACGGGACCACGCCGCCCAGGTGGGGCTGCGCGAAGGTCAAGCGCCACCGCAGCGTGTCGCCGCTGGGCGTGAGCCGGCTGAGGTCGACCACCTCGCCGGGGTCCCATCCGGCCGCCCGGGCGCGTCGCACCGCCTCGTGGATCCCCGTGACGCGCACCGCCCACGCGACCAGGGCCGGGCCGGTCGAGCCGTCGATGCCGAACGGCCGCGGAGCGGCGGGCGGAGGCTGAGCAGGGTCGGGCCCGATGATCTCCAGGTAGCTGCCGTCGCCGAAGGAGAGCAGTGCGTTGTGCGTGCCGATCCCGACATGACGACCGCCGGGCGATGCTCGGACGTCGAGCGTGCGTTCGAGATCGTCGACCGTGGCGTCGACGTCGGGCGTGGCGTACACGAGGTGGTCGATCCGGGCGATCGCTGGAGTGTGCTCGTACGCCGGATCAGCCTCGGGAGCGGGATCAGGATCAGCCTGGGGAGCGCGATCGGGAGCGCGATCGGGAGCGCGATCGGGATCGGGATCAGCCTCGGGCACGCCGCCGAAGGTAGCGTGCGCGGCTCGTGGGACCCGAGGAGATCACGCCGGTTTGGTTGAGTGAGGTGCTCGGCCTCCCCGTGACGGGCGCGAGCGCCGAGCGGGTGGGCACCGGCCAGGTGGGGATGAGCGTTCGCTACCGCCTCACCTACAGCGGAGCGCCAGCGGCATCACCTCGCAGCGTCGTGGCCAAGCTGCCGTCGCCCGACGAGGTGAGTCGGGCCACCGGCGTCCAGCTCCGCAACTACGAGCGCGAGGTCAAGTTCTACCGGGAGGTGGCCGGCACCGTCGGCATCCGTACCCCGCACTGCTACTTCGCCGACTGGAACGAGGCCACGGGCGATTTCACGCTGTTGCTGGAGGATCTCGCCCCCTCGACGCAGGGCGACCAGATCGAGGGGTGCTCCCTCGATCAGGCTCGCCTCGCGCTCGAGGAGCTGGCTCGGCTGCACGCGCCTCGCTGGGGTGATCCAACGCTTGATGACATCGAGTGGCTCAGCCGTCGCCAACCCGACGACGCCGCGATGCTGCAGGGGCTCTACCAGATGATGTGGCCGTCCTTCTCGGATCGCTATGGCCAGTACCTCGACCCTGAACAGCGAGCGCTCGGCGAGTGGTTCGGCGGCGAGATCGGCCCATGGCTTCGGCTCAGGACGCCGCCGTTCACCGTCACCCACGGTGACTACCGACTCGACAACATGATGTTCGGGACGCCAGAAGGCGGTCACCCGCTTGCCGTCGTCGACTGGCAGACACCCGGTCACCAGATGGCGGCGGGCGACCTCGCCTACTTCCTCGGTGCAGGTTTGCTCCCGGAGCAGCGCCGGGCGCACGAGCGGGACCTCGTGGCCGGCTACCACGCGGGCCTGCTCGCCGGCGGCGTGACGGCTCTCTCGCTCGACGCGCTCTGGGAGCAGTACCGCGCCATGACGTTCGCCGGCGTCGTGATGGCGGTCGTCGCGTCCATGATCGTGGGCCACACCGACCGGGGCGAGGCCATGTTCGCGGCCATGGCCACCCGTCACTTGACCCACGCGCTCGACCTGGACGCCCGGTCGTTGCTCGGCTGAGTGCGCACACCGCGCGAGGCTGGCCGCGTGAGCACCCATGAGTGACGTCTTCCCGGACCGCTCGATGGAGTTCCGGGACAAGATCGAGTGGATGATCGAGACGGAGGGCTGGGCCGTCGTGCCTGTCGCGGCCCGCTTCGACGTCGAGCCGCCCTTCCCCGGCTACACCTACACGGTGGGGCTCGAGACGTCGTTCGGCTTCCCGGAGGTGCTGGTGTTCGGCCTGAAGCCGGCGGACAGCCGCGGCCTCCTGGCGATGGTGGTCGAGCTGTTGCGCGATGGTGTCGCCATCCCGGTGGGATCGGTGTTCACCGGCCTCCTCGACAACGATCTGCGCTCCGCGCTGTTGCCCGTGGCTGTTGACGAATGGGCTCCGTTGTTCCTGGCCGGCGCCGACTGGTACCGCAGCGCGCCCTTTCGCGTCGTGCAGCTGGCCTACCCGGACCCTGCCGGGTGGATGCCCTGGGAGCTGGGCTTCGACCAGCTCCGCATCCGCAGCCAACCAGTGATCGGCTCGGTCGACGACGTCGGCCAAGGCTGACGCGCGCCAACCCGCATGCAGCGCCAGCCTCCCTCCATCCTCACGCCGGCCGCCTGGCGTGAGTGGTTCCTCAAGCGACGCCGCTTCGTCCGGATCGTGCTCATCGTGGTGCTGATCCTGGGACCGCTCGCGGCCACCGCCATCACGCTGCTGTTCATCTCGGAACGGCCCACCGACGTCGTGGTGCCGGCTCAAGACCTGACCGGCCCCGGTGGTCTGCGCGTCCGAGCGACGATCCGCGAGGTCGACCCGTTCCGCGGCGAGCTGTCGATGGAGCTGCTCCCCGTGCCCGTCGGTGACGCCAATGAAGGCGGCCGCTTCAAGGAGGCGATCACGCTGCTCGTGAACGACGCCTCGGGAACCACTCGGCGGACCTTCGAGGCGGGCACCACACCCAGCGCGGATGAGGCGGTGCTGTCGCTCACAGGCTCTCGACCGGTCTTCTACCCACTGGACCAGTACACGGCCGAGCTCGTGCTGTTCGCCTCCGCCGTCGACGACACGGACGTGCCCATCGCGCTGGAGGTCATCAACGCTTCGAGCACGTTCGTCGCCGAGGCGGTGGGGGAGGTCGCGCCGCCCTTTACCGGAGTCGAGCTCGAGCTCCGTCGCCCCGCCAACGTCCTCATCTGGACCGGGTTCCTCGCGGTGATCTGGTGGGCTCTCGCCGTCGTGTCGATCTCCATCGTGTGGCAGGTCGTGATGTGGCACGAGGAGATCCAGTTCTGGGTCTACGGCTTCCTCATCGGCGTGCTGTTCGCCCTCCCCCAGATGCGCGACAACTTGCCGGGAGCGCCGCCGCGGGGATCGCTCGTCGACTACGCCGCCTTCTACTGGGCCATCGGCATCGTGGCGCTGTGCCTCATCCTGATCGTCGTGATCTGGAACCGGCGCCTGCGCGACACGCGCCACGAGCGAGGGGCGTAGGTCAGGCGCTCAGATTGGCTTCCACGACCGCGACCACCTCGGGCGCATCCGGCGTGACCATGGGGCCGAACCGCGCGACGGGCCGGCCATCGGGCGCCACGACGAACTTCTCGAAGTTCCATCGGATGTCGCCGGTGTAACCGTCGCCGTCGGCCACCTGGGTGAGCTCGGTGTACAGCGCGTGGCGGCCGTCGCCGTTGACCTCGACCTTGTCGAACATCGGGAACGTGACCCCGTAGGTGGTCGAACAGAACGTCTCGATCTCGTCGTTGGTGCCCGGCTCCTGCCCGCCGAACTGGTTGCAGGGGAAGCCGAGCACGGCGAAGCCGCGGTTTGCGTAGCGCTCGTGCATCTCTTCCAGCTGCGCGTACTGCGGGGTGAGCCCGCACTTCGAGGCGACGTTGACGACGAGCAGCGTCTGCCCCGCGTAGTCGGCGAGGCTGGCAGGCTCGCCCTGGAGGGTGGTGAGCGGGATGTCCTGGAGGTCCATGACGGGAGTGTCGCACGCCGCGCAGTGCGCGTGGCAACGCCTGGTTTGGCCGGTCGAGGGTGGACGGCGAGCGTCGGGGCTGCTAGCCCTGGGCCATGGTCACACCGGGGGAGGTCCGGGAGCTGGCAATGGCGTTGCCCGAGGTTCGGGAGCGGCCCGCCTATGGAATGCCGTCGTTTCGCGTTCGAGGCACGATCATCGCGCGCCTCCTGGACGACCTGACCTCGTTGCTCGTGCACATCGATCCATCTGAGCGTGCCGTCCTCGTCGACGCCGACCCGCAGACGTACGCCGTGCGAGACGCCGGCGACTCCCCTTCGCAGGTCGCCGTCCGCCTCGACGGGGTTGACGCCGCCACGGTGCAGCTCCTGTTGACGTCAGCTTGGCGGGCGGCGGCGCCCCGCCGGCTGGTGGCCGAGTTCGACGCCGGCCATCCAGGGGCAGGCGGCTAGTCGACCGGCAGGCCCAGCCCGCGGGCGATGACAAGGCGCTGGATCTCACTGGTGCCCTCACCGATCTCGAGGATCTTGGCGTCTCGGTAGAACCGGCTCACGGGTGTCTCGTCGACGAAGCCGTAGCCCCCGAACACCTGCGTGGCGGTGCGGGTTGCGGTGACGGCCGCCTCGGTGGAGTACAGCTTGGCCATCGCCGCCGCCTGCTTGAAGGGCTTGGCGTGGTCCTTCATCCACGCCGCCTTGTAGGTGAGGTTCCTGGCGTTCTCGACGGCGACGGCCAGGTCGGCGAGGGAGAACGCGAGCCCCTGGAACCGGCCGATCGGCCCGCCGAAGGCCTGGCGCTGGCGGGCATAGTCGAGCGCGTGGTCGAGGCACGCCTGGGCCAAGCCGACGGCGAGGGCCGATATGGCGATCCGCCCGTCGTCGAGGATGCTCAGGAAGCTCCGAAAGCCCATGCCCACGTCGCCGAGGAGGTGGTCCTCCGGCACCCGGCAGCCGTCCAGGACCAGGCCATGGGTGTCGGACGCATGCCATCCCATCTTGCGGTAGGCGGGCTCGACGACCAGGCCAGCGGTGCCGGCCGGCACCACGATGGCCGAGATCTCGCGGTCGTCCGTGCGAGCCGTGACCGTGACCAGCGAGGTGATGGGGGTGCCGGAGTTGGTGATGAACGCCTTCGATCCGTCGATCACCCACTCGCCGGTGGCGGCGTCGAGCTCGGCCTTGGTCCGCGTGGCGCCGGCGTCACTGCCGCCGTCGGGCTCCGTCAGCCCGAACGCGCCGAGCGCTCGCCCGGTCACGAGGTCGGGCAACCAGCGGTCCTTCTGCTCCTTGGTGCCGAACGCGTGGATTGGGTTGGCGCCCAGGCCGACACCGGCCGACAGCGTGATACCGAGGCTCTGGTCGACGCGCCCGATCTCCTCGATGGCCACGCACAGGGTCGAGAAGTCGGCACCGGAACCGCCGTACTCCTCCGGGAAGATCAGCCCGAAGAGGCCCAGCTCGCCCATGGCCAGCACGGTGTCGAGGGGAAAGGTGTGATCGCGATCCCAGGCCTCGGCATGGGGAGCGATCTCGGCCTCGGCGAAGTCGCGGACGACCTTGCGGAAGGCCTCCTGTTCGTCGCTGAGCTCGTGGTCCACCGCGGCCTCCTGTCGATGCACGGGTACAGGCTCCTAGTCTGCCTTTGTGACGCCGGGCGAGGTGACGCTGCGCGAGGTCGGGCCCCGTGACGGATTGCAGTCCGAGGCCCCGATCGACGTCGAGGGCCGGGTGCGGCTCATCGAGGCGCTTGTGGCGGCCGGCGTGCAACACATCGAGGTGGCGTCGTTCGTCTCGCCGAAGGCGGTGCCGGCGATGGCGGGGGCGGCCGAGGTGGTGGCTGCGGTTGGTCACCCGCCGGGTGTGACCCGCGTGGTGCTCGTGCCCAATCGGCGCGGTGCCGAGCTGGCGATCGCCGCCGGCGTGGACGAGCTGACCGTCACCATCTCCGCGTCGCCCGCGTACAACGCCAGGAACGTCAACATGACGGTGTCGGAGTCCCTCGAGGCGACGGCATCGATCTGCGCGCTCGCGCGGGCGGCCAAGCTGCCGGTCGACGCCGTGGTCTCGTGCGCCTTCGGCTCACCGTACGAAGGTGACGTCGATCCGGCGGCCGTGGCCGACCTGTCGCGGCGGCTCCTCGATGTCGGGGCCACGTCGTTGACCCTCGCCGACACCACGGGCATGGCGACACCCCGGCGCATCGACGAGGTCATGCAGGCGCTCGGCGGGATCACCTTCGGGCTGCACCTCCACGAGACCCGCGGCACCGGGTTGGTGAACCTGTACGCGGGACTGCTTCGGGGCATCACGAGGTTCGACACCAGCATCGGCGGGCTCGGCGGCTCGCCGTTCGCGGCAGGTGCTGCCGGCAACGTCGCCACGGAGGAGGCCGTCGCGCTGCTCGACGACCTCGGCGTCATGACCGGGATCGACCTCGACGTGCTGCTGGTGGCCAGCGCGATGGCGGAGGAGCTCGTCGGCCACCCCGTGCCGAGCCGGGTGGCCCGGGCCGGACCACGCTCGCGGCTCGCCTGATGGTCGTCCGGTCAGGTCCGCAGCTCGGGTCGGTCCCTGTAGAGCTCGAGCGCCTCGGGGTTGGCCAGCGCTTCCGTGTTGCGGACCTCTCGCCCGTTGACGACGTCGGCGACCGCGAGCTCGGTGATCTTGCCGCTGCGGGTGCGCGGGATGTCGGCGACCTCGGCGATGCGCGCCGGCACGTGGCGGGGCGAGCAGTGCACCCGAAGGGTCGTCCGCACCCGCTGGCGCAGGTCGTCGTCCAGCACGGCGCCGTCGACGAGCCGCACGAAGAGCACGATGCGGGTGTCGCCCTGCCAGTCCTGGCCGATGGCGATGGCTTCGGCGATCTCGGGCAGCTGCTCGACCTGGCGGTAGATCTCGGCCGTGCCGATGCGGACGCCGGCTGCGTTCAGGGTGGCGTCGCTCCGGCCGTGGATCACGATGCCGCCGTGCTCGGTCCACGAGGCGAAGTCGCCGTGGGCCCACAACCCCGGGAACCGTTCGAAGTAGGCCTGGCGGTAGCGAGTGCCGCCCGGATCGCCCCAGAAGCCGACCGGCATCGAGGGGAACGGCTGGGTGCACACCAGCTCGCCCTTTCCCTCATCGAGCGGGCGCCCCGCCTCGTCCCACACGTCGACGGCCATGCCGAGCGCGGGGCCCTGGATCTCGCCGGGCCACACCGGACGCGTCGGGTCGCCGGCCACGAAGCAGCCGCAGAGGTCGGTGCCGCCTGAGATGGAGGCGAGGTGAACGTCCGCCTTCACGGCGTCGTACACCCAGTGGAATCCCTCCGCCGCCAGGGGTGAGCCGGTCGAGCAGATGGTGCGGAGGTTGGTGAGGCGGTGGGTGTCACGGGGCCGCAGGCCGGCCTTGGCCGCGCTGTCGAGGAACTTGGCGGACACGCCCATCAGGGTCACGTCGAGGCGGTCGACGAGGTCGAACAGCGCCGCGGGGCCCGGGTGGAAGGGGCTGCCGTCGAAGAGCACGACCGTGGCCTTCGAGGCCAGCGCCGACACCAGCCAGTTCCACATCATCCAGCCGCCCGTCGTGAAGTAGAAGGCGCGGTCGCCGCCACGGAGGTCGCAGTGGAGCTGGTGCTCGGACAGGTGCTTCAGCAGGACGCCACCGGCGCGGTGGACGATGCACTTCGGTACGCCGGTCGTGCCCGAGGAGTAGAGGATGGCGAGCGGGTGGTCGAATGGCAGGCGCTCGAACGTCAGCTCGGCCTGCCCGTGAGGGGCGGTGACCTCCGCGAACGAGCGGGCTCGCGGCACCCGGCGCACGTCCGGGACGTCGGCCAGGTTGCCGACGACCACGACATGGCGCACGCTTGGCAGCGCGTCGGAGATCTCGCGGAGCCGTTCGAGGCAGTCGAAGCGCTTGCCCCCGTAGAGGTAGCCGTCGGCGGCGAAGAGCACGGCCGGCTCGATCTGGCCGAACCGGTCGATGACGCCGGTGGTGCCGAAGTCGGCCGACGTCGACGAGAAGATCGCGCCCACAGCGTTCGTTGCCAGCATCGCCACAACGGCCTCGGGCAGGTTCGGCATCCACGCGGCAACACGGTCGCCCACGCCCACACCGGCCTCGCGCAACCAGGCGGCCGTAGCGGCCACGGCCAGCCGCAGCTGCTCCCACGTGAGCGTCCGGCGCTCACCGTCCTCGCGTGCGAACACCACTGCCGCTTCGCTGGGGTCTCGGGGCCCGACCAGCAGGTTCTCGGCGTAGCTCAGGCGCGCCTCGGGGAAGAACCGGGCGTCGAGCATCTCGCCGGCCCCTCGGTCGAAGGCCGCGGCACCCTTGTGACCGAGGACGGCGGCGGCGTCCCAGAGCGCGTCCCAGCACTCGGCGGGGTGGCCCGCCGACCAGGTCACCAGTGCAGGGTCCGACGGTGGGAGCTGCAGGCCGTGGCGGTCGTTCACCATCCGGCGGAATGCATCCATCCGGGTGCGGGCCACCTTGTCCGGGTCGGGGGTCCACAGCGCCGCTGCCATCGGGGGCGAGGCTAGGTGGGCGGGCCTACCCGGCGCAGCGTGCGCGCCGGTTGCGCGGGCTGCGCTGAACGGTGGCGCCCTGCCCCACAGCCGCTGCGCGGATCGCCGTTGCCTCGCTGTCACGAAGCTGCCCTGCGACGAGCACGTACTCGGTGTTCCGCAGCCGGCCAACCACCCCCACCTTGTCGCCCTCGCGGTTGTGGATGCCGATCTGGGCGCCGACGTAGCGCTTGGCATCGACCGCGAGCACGATCACCGGACCGCGGCGCTCCAGCAGGGCCACGAGGTCGCGGAGCGGGAGCCAGGCCTCGTCGTTGTAGGAGAGCACGACCACTCGGGCATCGATGGTGTCGACGCACGCTCGGAGGGCCCCGGGCATGGTGCTGCGAGCGTTGAACGCGCTCCTGGTGGCCGGGTCGTCGCGGGTGTCGGTGCGCTTGCAGGCCACCCCGTAGTGGTCGGGCCGGTCGTCGGCCACCAACGTCTCCCAGACGTGGTAGTTCCCGTAGTACCGGTGCTGGTTGTACGGCGGATCGAGGTAGGCCAGGTCGACCCGGCCCAGCCCGCCGGCCAGCGCGACCGCATCGCCGCGGACTGCTCGCCCCGGCGGCCCGTCGGGCACGACGGGAAGCCGCAGCTGCAACGGCTGCAGCGCCCGCGGCGCCCACTGCTTGAGGAAGGCCATCTGGACGCCGGTCGTGGAGTCCACCCGGTCGGCCGCTTCGAGCAGCGACGTGAGCAGGATCGGCTCCTGCCAGGAGCCGGCGTGATCGTGCGCGATGGCGGCGCGTATGGCGTCGATGCGGGCGCCGTTGTCGGGGTGGAAGAAGCGCGCGTGCTCGCAGAACGTCGCCGTGACGTAGCCGGGCTCGCCGGCCAGCGCGTCGAGCGCAGCGAGCGTTGACACGACGGCGGCGCGTTCGCCTGGCGTCGGCGCCCACTCGATGTACGTGCGAGCCAGCACGTCGGAGTAGCGAGCGGTGTCGACGGCCGTCACCTCGATGCCGAGCGAGCGGAAGGCCTGGGCCACCCTGGTCGTGCCGGTGAACAGATCGACCGCGGTCCGAGCCTGCACCGCCTCCGCGACGGCCGAGAGCAGAGGCACCAGCCGACGCTTCGAGCCGAGGTACTTGATCACGCGCCGGTGAGCGCGACGAGCTCGGTCAACGTGACGAACCTGAAGCCGCGGGCGCGGCCGGCAGCCAAGACGTCCGGGAGCACGGCCAGCTCCGTCTCGCGCCGCCGCAGCAGCTTTGCCGGCCACTCGGTGCGGGGTCGGCCGCTCGCGGCGCCGACGCCGTCGTGCAGGTCGATGATGGCCCCGGGAGCGAGGTGCTCGATGAGGTGGCGGCGGACGCCGTCGCCATCGGTGTCCACCGCCGGCCCCCGATCGACGCTCCACAGCACGACCTGCTGACCGAGGAGGTGGGCATGCTCGAGTGCCGAGCCGGTGAGCATGCCGCGCGGTGGGCGGTAGAAGCGCGGCGGCGTCCCTGTGGCCGCGGTGAGCGCTTCGGTGGCGCGGCGGATCTCGCCACGAGTGTCCTCGGCCGAGATGAGCGCCGCACTGCGGTGGCTCCACGTGTGGTTGCCGACCTCGTGCCCCTCGGCGAGGATGCGCCGCAGGAGACCAGGTGCTCGCCCCGCCTGCTCGCCGATCACGAAGAACGTGGCCCGCGCACCGACCGCAGCGAGGATGTCGAGCACCCGCGGGGTGAATGCAGGGTTCGGTCCATCGTCGAAGGTGAGTGCGATGGCGGCTTCGTCCGTGGCTACCGACCACAGGACCTGCTGGCTACCGGTGCTCGTCGGAGCAAAGGCGCCGTCCTCACGGGCGCCGTCCTCGGCGGCCTGGCTCGGGACGGCCGCGGCGATGTAGCCGGTGACCGCACCGCCGGCCACCAGGCCACCCGCGCCCAGCAGGCCGAGGAACCGCCGTCGTTCGAACTGCCGCCCGTTCACCACCATCACCCGTCTCGGCCCTGCAGCCGTTCGCATCATGCTCCAGCGCCCGGCATCCTAGAGACGATGGTGATCGAGGAGCTCGAGGTGGACGTCGACGTTGACGACGTCAAGGCGTTCGCGTCCCGCGATGACGCGGTGTGGACGGCCTTCTTGCGAACGTGCCCTGGCTTCCTTCGCAAGGAGCTGTGGCGCCCGGTCGACCGGCCCGGTGTGCTCGTGATCCAGATCTGGTGGGCCAGTCGCGAGCAGTGGGAGGCGATCAGCGACGACCAGGTCGCCGCCGTCGACGCGCAGATGGGGGAGTGGTTCCGCGCCCCGCGGTGCCGCGAGTACGAACTGATCGAACCTCAGCCCCGCTCGTCGCCTCCGGTGGCGAGCTGATGGGCGGCCTCGGCCGCGAGCCGCCGAGCGTCCAACGCTCGCAGCTCGTTCAGCTCGCGCACCAGCGCATCGAGCACGTCGGGGCTGCCGTCCAAGAGCTGGAGTCGCTTGGCCGGCGAGATGGTCGCGGCGTGGGTCAGCTCGTCCCAGTCGGCCTCCTTGCGACCGGTCAGGGTGCGCAGCGCGTCGGTGAGGGCGGCGATCGGGTCGTCGTCGTAGTCGTCCAGGAGGCGTTCCGCCTGCCGTTTGGTCAGGCGCGCGATGGCACCCGCTCCTGGATGCTCCACGGGAGCCCGTGGTCCGCCAGGCGATCGAGGAAGGGCACCGCGTCGAACGCCTCGGGCCCGAGCACGCCGGCGCCCTGCCACAGGCCGCTCGCCAGCAGCTCGAGGGCCACGACCGGGTTCACCGCGGTCTGCCACACCACGGCTTTGTGGCCGTACTCCTTCATGGACCAGGCGTTGTCGACGAGGTGGTAGAGGTACACCTCGCGCGGCGCGCCATCGGTGCCCGTCCCCGTCACCCAGGTCCCTGCGCACGTGCGGCCCCGCATCCGGTCCC
>CAZTVJ010000239.1:0-3570 GCA_964616935.1 uncultured Acidimicrobiales bacterium
CGAACTCCCATCAGCATGATGACGATCCCCATCCACGGACCGCCACGACTCCATGCCCCGGTCTCCATCACCCTCGTCGGCGAGAAGCGCTGGCGAAAGCCTCGGATCCTGGGAAAGGGGTGCCGCGGGTACGGCCGGAACTTGACGACCTTCACCGGGGCTTGGCGACGGGGCACTCAGAACCGCCGGATCTCGACGTAGGTGGTCTTGCGCTTCCCTCGGCGCTTGCCGACGAGGAAGGCGAGCACGATGACGAGGCCGACCACCAGGCCGACACCCATGATGACCTGCTGCTTGCGGCTCTCGATCTCGTCGGTGACCCCACCCTGGAAGCCTCTCAGGGCATCCTCGATGTCGTCCCGGCTGACCTTCTGTTGAGGATTGGGCTGCTTGCTCATCGCCGGGGCTCCCGTGGGGTGAGGCCGGTCTTCTGGATCCGACTGGCGACGATGGCGATGATGCCGACGGTGACGACGAGCACGATCACATACGGCACGAAGGACCAGTTGCCGTCGAACACGTCGCCCGTCTGGGTCTGCAGGAACCGCAGCAGCGCCATGAGCAACGTCAGGATGCCGATGCCGAGGCACACCGCTCCGGCGACCCCGAAGCCGATCCAGCGACCCGAGTTCCGCAGCGGCCCGACCGTCTCCTGCATCGCGTACCGCTTGACGAGGTCGAGGACCTCGCCGATGGAGGCTCGCTTCTGCTTGGAGGGCGACATCGAGGCAAGTGTCTAGCACCTCGCCAGGGCGACGTCAGGGGCCGTCGAGCTCGTCCTCGCCCGTAGCGGCGGCGTCGGCGAGCTCGAAGCGGGCCACGATCTCGGCATCGTCGAGCATCTCGCGCAGCAGCTGCAGCCGGGAGTCGGGGCCCGGCGCCACCAGCAGCTCGTACTGGTCCGCCGGGCCGAGTGGTGCCAGCGCCGCGGCGTGGTAGCTCGCCAGCACGGGGTCGTCGGCCAGCTCCGAGGTGGCCGCCGCGACCGGCTCGCCCAGCTCCGCCCGCAGCGCGAGGACGCGGCGGAGCTGGCCGACGACCTCCGCCAACCGGTCCTCGTAAGCGTCGAGGGGGTCGTCGTCAGGCCATTCGTCGACGTCGGCCTGCGGGTAGATCTCCTCGGGCAGCCAGGTGTTGACGCGAACCCGCCGGACACCGACGGCCACGACCCCGTAGCGGCCGTCCGGCGTCTCGGTGACCTCCACCATGCGGGCCACCGCACCGACCATCGCTCGGATGTCGCCACCGCCCACCTCGCTGCCCCGCTCGATGAGCACCACCCCGAACTCCGCCTCCCCGGCAAGGCAGTCCTGCACGAGCTGGCGATAGCGCGGCTCGAACACGTGGAGGGGCAGGACGGCGCCAGGGAACAGCACCGAGCCGAGCGGGAACATGGGCAGCACAGCCACCCACGCAGGCTAGGGGCCGGTCGTGGTGGAGGCCGTGGTCGGAGCGGCCGGACCTGCGACGGCCCCGGTGATCGGCGGCAGCGGCAGGAACGGCCCGAGCGGCGGCTGGTCGGGGTAGGTCGCGAACGCGGCGCCGAGGCGCTCCCACTGCGGCCGCGCCCGACCGTCGGCGTTGGGTGCGTTCACGATGTAGGCGAAGGCGATGCCGTGGTCCTCGACCGGCATCACTCCCGACAGGGACTTCACCCCCGTGAGCGTGCCGGTCTTGCCCCGTAGCCGACCCTTGGCGGGGCTGGACGCGAACGCATCGGCCAAGGTGCCGGTCTCACCGGCGATGGCGAGGCCGGCCACCACGGGTGCGCCGCCTCGTTGGAGGACCGCAACCAGCGCTCGGCACGTCGCGCGGTTTCCGCGATCGAGGCCGGAGCCGTCGACCACGACGACGCCGGCGCTCGGGACGCCCCACGCGGCGAGCAGGTCGGTGACGGCGGCGGCCCCGGCCGCGGTGGAGCCCACGCCGCCGCGGGCCAGGCCGATCTCCTTCAGGAGCAGCTCCGCGGTGTTGTTGTCGCTCGTCGTCAGCATCTCGCGGACGACCTCGGTGAGCGGCGGCGACTCGACCCGGGCGACCTCCGCTGCGCCGGGCGCGGCCGCGCCCGAGCGCGGCGCGCCGGCGACGGCCACGCCCCGAGCCTGCAGCAGCTCCGTCAGGACGGCGGCGGCGTGCTCAGCAGGATCCGGCGTGGACTGCGGCGGCGTGAACGACGTGAACCCGTCGTTGACCAGCAAGGACGACAGCGGCCCGCCTTCGAGCGACGAGCGGTAGGCCGCCGGCCACGACGGCACCCGGCGCACGAGGTCGTAGCGACCCTCCTGACCGACGACCGATCCGGTGATCGTTCGCACCCCGGCAGCCACGATGCGATCGGCGAGCGCCTCGAACGAGGTGTGCGGCTCGGCCACCTCCTTGCCGCTGGCCTTCAACCAGTCGAGGTACGGCTGGGTGGCAAGCAGCGGATCGCCCCCACCGACGAGGGTCAGGTCACCCCGCACGAGCCCGCTGACCGCCGGCTCGGAGGCGACCGCGGTCGTGACGAAGCGATGGTCGGCGCCGAGCAGCTCGAGCGCAGCGGCCGCCGTGATGAGCTTCTGGTTCGACGCCGGGATGAGCGGCGCGTCGGCCCGCAAGTCGTAGAGGGATGCGCCGTCAAGGGTCACTAAGAGGCAGCTCGGTGCCGGCGACGCCGCGCCGACGGCCTGCACCCCCTGGAGCAACGACGCGGTGGCCAGCTTGCCGGTGACGATGCCCGGCACGCGGCGGGCGGACAGGAGCGGGGTCGCCGCCTTGCCAACGCTCGGTGCCACCGTCGTCGCCGGCGGCAGCCCGCCGGCCGCCTGGTCGCCGGCGTCCGCCGCGGCCCAGCGCAGGGCGACCGCGGGGATGGCCACGACCGCGACGATGACGACGAGTGCGGTTCGCCCAGGGTGCCGCCCGGCCATGGGGTCAGAGCCCGCGGCGTTCTCGCCAGCGGGCGTAGCGGTAGAGGTGCCCGAGCGCGGTGACCGCCCGATCGGCGCTGGCGTAGCAGAGCCGGCCGCTGGCCCGCACCGACGCCGGTCCCGGGTTCGTTGGGTCGGCGACGGCCAGCTCGGTGGCCGTCAGGATCGGCTTGGCGCTCGCGAGGGAGATGGCGGCGGCGGCCTCGGCGAACCGAGCATCCTGGCGCTCGTGGTAGGCGACGATGCGGTCGATGCCGTGGTCAGGGTAGAACCGCCCGTCACGCATCAGGCGAGCCTGGTTCGACTGGATGCCGATCCCGAGGTAGACGATGGCGTCGACCTCGGGATGGCTGGCGATCATCGCCATCACCTCGGGGATCGTGTCCCGGGTCTCGCCACCCGCCAGGTCCACGGGGTTGTTCCTGCTCCAGCGCGGCGGCAGCTTGGTGTCGATCTCGGCCTGCAGGTCCCCCGGTAGGGGGAGCAGCACGAGGTCGCGATCTCGGGTGATGGCATCGGCCGTGACCACGCCCCAACCACCGGCCGTCGTCATCACGACGGTGCGGGGACCGTTCGGGAGTGGCTGGGTAGCGAAGGTCGCCGCTGCTTCGAACGCCTCTTCGACGGTCGCCGCCCTGGTGGCGCCCGCCTGGCGCAGCGC
>CAZTVJ010000240.1:0-6128 GCA_964616935.1 uncultured Acidimicrobiales bacterium
GATGTGGGCGATCACAGAGAAATTGCGGATGCGAGCGAGGTCCATGGCCTCGGTCGATGCTATCGGGCAGGTGGTGGCAGGCCCGGGGCCGCTGTACCCTTGGGTAGTCGATCGAGGGCGAAGCGCAGCGGCGCCCGAGGAGACCACTACAGGGAGATCTCAAGTGGCAAACATCAAGAGCCAGAAGAAGCGCATCAAGACGAACGCCAAGGCGACCGAGCGCAACAAGTCGGTGAAGGCAGAGCTGAAGACGCGTGTGAAGACCGCCACGCGGTTGGCCGGCGATGGCAGCGACGAGGCCATCGAAGCCCAGCGCCTGGCTCAGAAGCGGCTCGACAAGGCCGCTTCGAAGGGCGTCATCCACAAGAACTGTGCGGCCCGGCGCACCAGCCGCCTCATGAAGAAGGCCAACCAGGCCGTCGACGCCTGACCGCGTCACCGCGTACGTCAGCGCCGGCGGGCTGACGGTGTCAACCGGCTGAGGCGAGCCACCGCCACCTCCAGCACCACGTCGCCGGGCAGATCGCGCACACCCCGCAGATCGAGGTCGGCTGCCGCCAGGATGGCGAACGCGCGGACCAGGCCGTCGTGGCCGAGCCGACCGAGCTGGTCGAGGGCCTTGCGGGCCTGGAACGGTGCGCCGCCCAGGATGGCCGCGGCATCTCGTTCGCTCGTGGCGCCGGCGCCGTCGAGACGCAGCATCCGGGCATAGTGGCCGTGCAGCACGGCCATCACCTGCAGCGGGTGGCGATCGCCGCCTCGGATCATGCGCCGCAGGGTGACCAACGCCGCTTGGGTGTCGCCTCGATCCATGGCATCGGTGAGATCCCACGGCGGAACGGACCCCGCCTCGCCGAGGAAGGGCTCGACGTCCTCGGCGCTCAGCTTTCGGCCGGCGCCGAACGTGGCCTCCAGCGTGGCCAGCACCGAGACCAGCCGACCCACGTCCTCACCGAGCTGCTCCAGCACGAGGCTCGCGGCGCGAGGGTCGAGCCGGACGTCGTGCGCGGCGAGCTGCTCGTCGAACCACAGCCGGCGATCCTTGGCCTTCGTGGGGGCATCGGTGTCGTGGACCGAGCCACCGACCTTCTTCATCGCATCGAGCAGGTGCTTCGGCGGGGCGCCGCTCGTCGCGAGCACGAGCTCGGTCGTGTCGAGCGGATCCGCCAGGTAGGTGGAGATCGCCCGCACGTCGTCGGCGGAGAACTGGTCGAGGTGACGGACCACCACCACCCGACGTTCGGTGAGGAACGGCGGCGTGCGGGCCGACGCGACGACGATGCCCAGGTCGAGGTCGTCGCTGTCGAATTCGTCGACCATGAGCGCACGGTCGGCATCGCCGATCAGCTCGCGGAGGAGCTCGGTGACCGCCGTGCCGAGCAGCACCTCGTCCTTGCCCCGGAGCAGGTGGACGCTCACGCCTGCTCGACGGGGGCACGTCGCCGGGCGGCGAGGATCTCGGCCATCACGTCGGCCGTGCGGCGGGCGCCCTTGACGTCGTGGGCCCGCAGGACGCGGCACCCCAGCCCGATGCCCAGGGCGTGGGCGGCGACCGAGGCCAGGCGCCGCTCGCCCACCTCCAGCCCCAGCACGGCGCCGAGGAAGCGCTTGTTCGAGGCCGAGAGGAACGCCGGGTAGCCGAGCGCCGCCAGCTGGTCGGACGCGCGCAGCAGCTCGAGCGACTGCGGCTCGGTCTTGCCGAGGTCCAGGCCGGCGTCGACCATGATCCGCTCCGCAGGGATGCCCGCGTCCTCGGCGCGCGCGGCCCGCTCGGCGAGGAAGCTCAGGACCGTCGGGACGAGGCCGTCGGGGTACTCCGGCTGCGGATCGGCGACCCGGGGCGCCAGGCGGATGTGGGTGGCGACCACCGAGGCGCCCGCGGCGGCGGCCACCGGGAGGTACCGAGGGTCCGCGAAACCGCTGATGTCGTTGGCGATCCACGCCCCGGCCTTCGCCGCCGCCTCGAACACCGAGGCGCGCCAGGTGTCGACCGAGAGCGGGACGTCGAAGCGCTGCGCCAGTGCATCGACCGCGGGCACGACCCGCTCGAGCTCTTCGGCCTCGCCGACCTCGGGCCCGGGACCCGCCTTCACCCCACCCACGTCGAGGGCGTCAGCACCGTCGGCGACCAGCTGTTCGGCCTTGCGGAGGAAGTCGTCGAACCCGAAGTAGATCCCCTGATCGAAGAAGGAGTCGGGGGTGCGGTTCAAGATGCCCAGCACGACGGCCCGGTCGGTGATGTCGAAGTTGTGGGGGCCGAGGGCCAGCTGCACGGTCGGCGACGCTACCTACTTCCGCAGGTCGTGCTGCGCGGCCACGACCTTCGTGCACGCATCCTCCACGTAACCGAGCCCGGCGTCGGCACAGGCCGCCCGTGCCTCGGGCGAGGTGAGCCCGAGCTGCAGCCAGACCGCCCTGGCCCCGATGGCGACGGCTTCCCGGGCGACGGCGGCGCACTCGGGCGACGGGCGGAACACGACGACGGTGTCGACCGACTCGGGTACGGCGGCCAGGTTCGGATAGGCCGGTTCGCCGAGGATCTCGACGGCGCTCGGATGCACGGGGATGATGCGATAGCCCCGCCCCTGCAGGACGAGCGGCACGTCGTGGGCGTCCTTCCACTCGTGCGTCGAGCAGCCGACAACGGCCAGCACCGTCGACCGATCGAGGATCTGTTCCGGTGACAACCCGGCCCAGGCCATGGGCGGCACGCTACGGCGACGCGGCCGGGCTGAGGTGACGGAGCAGCCGCCCCAGCACCACGGTGGCCACCGCGATGGCGCCGAGCGCGGCCCAGCCGACACGGCCGAACGGCGCCGCCTGGCCGACGCGGGCGACGAGGGCGATCCAGCGAACGCCGAGCATCGTCGGCACGTGCAGCGCTGCCGCCACGGGATCGGGCACCAGACCGGCCGCAATGCCGGCGGGCAGGCCCCACACCATCACCGGGCCGGCCACGGGTCCGGCGAGCAGGTTCGCCGGCACCGAGGCCAGGGGCAGGGGCCCGAACACGGCCAGCTGAACGGGGGCGACCCCGAGCTGGGCCGCGGCTGTGACAGCCAGGGCCAGTGCCACCGCCCTCGGGCCCGGGAGCCGGCGGGCGATCGGACCGGCGAGGACGACGATGCCCGTGGTCGCTCCCACCGAGAGCCACCACCCGACCGACCACACCAGGAACGGGTCGAGCAGCACGAGGCCGGTGACGGCGAGGGCCAGGAGTCGGATGCTCGACGCCGGCCGGGCCAGGAACACCGACGTCGCGGCCAGTGCCGCCATGGCCGATGCTCGCAGGACCGACGGCTCGAACCGCGTGAGCAGGGCGAACCAGGCGATCAAGCCGAGCGTGACACACCAGCGCGACCGCAGCCCGAGCCGACGCAGCAGCGGCTCGGCGACGATCAGGACGAACGCGACGTTCTGGCCGGACACCGCCGTCAGGTGCGCGAGACCCGAATCCCGGAAGGTCTCGCGAACCTCCTCGGATTGGCGGCGGTCGTCGCCGATCACGAAGCCGAGGAACAGCGCCCGCTCCGGGGGTGGCATGACGCGAGCACCGTGCTCGAGCGTGCGGCGCACCCGGTTGGCAGCCCGGCTGGCTGGGTCACCGGCCGACCAGCCGCTCACCGATTCGACGATGAGCCGTCCTCGGAGGTGGTGCTGGGCCATGCGGCGGGCCACCGACGGAGCCACCGGTTCGATGCGCCCCTGCACGGTGACGCGCTCACCCGCCAGCCGCCCCCGCAGCTGGCCGGCGGCCCCGCCACGAGCCCAGACCTCGACGTGGGCGCGGCCGAGCCGGGCAGTCGCGCGCACCGCACCGAAGCTGGGCGCGGGATCATCGAGCAGGGTCAGCTCCGCTCCGACCGGACCGGGAGCCAGGGGCGTGGCCGCTTCCAGCGTGCGATGCGCGAGCCCGGCCCCGAGCGCGAAGGCGCCGATGCACAGCAGCAGCGGCCAGCGCCGCCAGAACGCGAGCACGCTCACCAGCGCACCGACCCACCACGGCACGCCGCCGGCCCACCAGGCCCCGGCCGCCGTCGCTGCCGCCATCACCACCACCCACGCGTCACCCATGGCCAACCTCCGAGCGCGTCGAACAGCTGTCGTGGGGGAAGTGGGGATGCCCGCCTCTGCGAGGGCGGTTCCGTACGATCCCGGGCGGATGGCGGTGAACGTGCCTGCTCTGCACCCGGTGCCCGATGGACCCGTTGCCTATCGGCAGCGCGTCCGGCGCTACGGACCTCTCGCCGCGCTCGCGCTGCCGGCCGGCTTGCTGCTGGTGGCCATGCTCACCTCGGGGAACGTTTCGTGCGACGGCCGCAGCTGTGCGGTGAAGGGCGTCGGGGTGTTGCTGCTGACCCTGTTCGCGCTGCCGACGGCGATGCTGGCCGGGCTGCCCTGGGAGGGCGGCTCCGGCCGGTACCTGCTGACGGTGGCGACGAGCGCGGCCTTGTGGATGGTGCTCGGCGCCGTTGCCGCCGTCCGGGCCACTCGGCCGGCCGTCGCCAGCTGGCGTGACTTCTGGGGTGAGCTGGCCCTGCTGGCCCTGGGCGTGTGGGCCGGTGTGCTGGTGGCGCTCGCTGTGGTCGCCTTGGTGTTGGGCGTCGGCTTCATCTCCTGACTCACACCTGGACCAGCTCGCGCAGCTGATCCAGCTTGGCCGGGCCGATGCCGCGCACCTCAAGGAGGCCGTCGACCGACCGGAAGGCGCCGTGGCGGTCCCGATGGGCGACGATGGCCGCCGCGGTCGCCGGACCGACGCCGGGCAGGCCGTCGAGCTGATCGGCCGTCGCAGTGTTCAGGTCGATCGGCTCAACTGGAGCGTCGCTGCCCGGCGTACCAGCCGGCGACGGCAGCGCGACCACCACCTCACCCTGCTGTGGCGCGTAGACCCGCTGCCCGTCGGTCAGCTTGGCTGCGAGGGCGAGCGCGTCGAGGTCGGCCAGCGGTGTCGGGCCTCCGGCCGCGTCGACGAGGTCGGTGACCCGCGCGCCTTCGGGGAGGCGGTAGACACCCGGCCGGGCAACGGCGCCCGCAGCCTGGACGACGAGCACGCCGTCCGCCACCGTCGTGGTCGCGGCCCGTGGCGCAGCGGCAGTCGTCGGGCTCGCACCGGGCGCCAGGGGCAGCCGGTCTTCCACGGAGGCGGCCGGTGCCCGCAGGAGCCACCACCCGGCGGCGGCGACCACCAGCACCGCAGCAGCAACCGCCGCGAGCTTGGCCGGACGTACCGCCCCGGTAGCCAGCGCGCCAGCACGATCACGCCAGTTGAGGGGCGGTGCTGGTCGGATGAGATCGGACATGCGTGCCTCCGTCGCCACGAGGCCGCGCACGGCCGAGTCGCTCGGGGAAGCAACGTCAGTCTAGGCGAGGGGTGCGCGCTCGTTGTCCGCTGCGACCGGCCGTTCGGCGGCCAGGGTGCGGCGGGCCACCCAGTCCGCCTCCACCTCGAAGGGGATGCGCAGGTAGGCCCCGCGATGGCCCTTGCCGGCAGCGCGCCACCGCACGTAGGGCGTCAGGTACCGGACCAGGAAGCCCGGGATGCCGTAGCGGCGCCATTGGCGGATGTGCACCAGCTCGTGGCGCAGCAGGTACTCGCTGCCGGCCGCTTCCTCCCGGACGGAGATCACGCGCCAGATCGTGATGGCATCGGAGCCTCGCGGCACCGGCCCCCCGATGAGGATGACATGGGATCCCCGCCGGACGAAGCGCACGGCGCGAGGTTAGAGGCCGGTCGCCTGGTCAACCGATCGGTGCCGCCATGTCGGCCTGCAGCTCAGCGCCGGAAAGCGCCCTTCCGTACACCCGCACCTCGTCGATGGTGCCGGAGAAGTAGTCGACGTTCTGACTGGCCGACTTGATCCACGACCCCACCTGCAGCGCGGCTGACACCGCGGCCAGGGTGGCGGCACGGTTCGCCCCCTGCTGGACCCCGTTGACGTAGGCGCGCAGGTTCGTCCCGTCGTAGGTGATGGCGACGTGCGTCCAAACGCCCGTCGGCAACGCCGGACCGAAGGCAAAGTCCTGTCCCGCATAGAACGTGGGTACGCCGCTGGCGAGGTACAGGTCGCGGTTGCTCCCGACCGTCATCACCGTCTCGTAGGCGGCGTTGCCCGGGTTGAGGATCC
>CAZTVJ010000241.1:0-4354 GCA_964616935.1 uncultured Acidimicrobiales bacterium
AGATCGGTGTGGCAGACCCCGCACGCCTGGACCTTGACGAGCGCCTCGCCCGGGCCGGGGTCGGGCACCTCGATCGTCGCGATGTGGACGGGCTCCTTCGCCACGGTCGAGACGACCGCTCTCACCTGGTGCGCCATGTTCGGGACGGTAGTCGCCAGCAGGCGGCGCTCTCACGGGATGCTGTCCAACCCTCCCCAGCCTCGTGCGCGCCCGCCACCCGCCGACTCGGTACCGGTTCGGCGCCCGACGCTCGCCGGCGGGATCAGCGCTGGTGGCAGCGCACCGTTCCGCTGATGCCGTCCGGGTTGGCCGTCAGCGTCCCCGAGATGCCTTCGAGGTCGCCGGTCGCCGAGCTCGGCACGATCGAGTAGGTCGTGACACCTTGACCGTTCGCGTCGTAGACGGCCGTGCCCGCGAACACGAAGCCGCCGGATCCGCATTTCTTGACCGTGCCCGCGAACGTGCCCGAGTAGCCGCTCGCGATGACGCCGTTCGACGAGAGTCCAACGGCGGTGCCCTGGACAACGCTGCCGACGATGTCACCGGCAGTCACCCCGTCGGGTGTCTTGAACAGCAACACGCATTGCCCGCTCGTATCGCACGCCTCGTCGACGAACGACAAGCCGGGGCCTGACACCGTGAACGACACACGAACCTTCTGCCACCCGCTGCCGTGGCCGTCGCCGGCCTCGGCCGCCGATGCCAACCCCACCACCGGCAGGAGCGCCACCCCCACCATCGCCAACCGTCGCAGTCGCATCGCTGCCTCCTCACAGCTCGTCCCTGCCAGCGACGGTAAGACGAACCACCCTGCATGACCACTGGGGATTCCCCTAGCCTGGCCAAGAGTCACGCTCCGTTAAGAGGTGCACGAGTGGCGGACGATCAAGCCGGGGGCGGCGGGTACGCGAGCGTGCTGACCGAGCACGAGCGGCGGGTGGCCCACGCGGTCGGGCGCGGGGCGACGAACAAGGCGACTGCCCGCGAGCTCGGCGTGAGCGTCAAGACGGTCGAGTTCCACCTCGGCAAGATCTACCGCAAGCTCGACCTCCAGGGTCGCGCCGAGCTGGCGCACCTGGTCGGTGCCAACCTGCTGGACGCACCCACCCCCACCACCCTCGGGAACCTGCCGCACCAGCGGTCCCGCATGATCGGTCGCGAGCGCGAGCTGACGGAGCTGGCCACGGCCATCGACGAGCACACGCTCGTGAACGTGGTCGGCGCAGGCGGCGCCGGCAAGACGCGCCTGGCGCTCGCTGGTGCGCGCCAGGTCGCTCCGGGCTACCCCGACGGAGGCTGGTTGGTCGAGCTCGCGCCGATCGCCGACAGTGGACGGGTCGCCACCGCAGTGGCCACGACGCTGGGCCTGCGGCTGCGCACGGACGTCACCCCCGGTGACCTCGTGGCTGACGCTCTGCGGGCTCGGCGCCTTCTCTTGGTGCTCGACAACTGCGAACACGTGCTCGATGCCGCGGCCGACCTCGTCGATCGCCTCGGTGCGTGGTGTCCCGAGGTGAGCGTCCTGGCCACCAGCCGCCAGCGGCTCGAGGTCGACGGCGAGCACGTGCTCGTGCTGGCGCCCCTAGCGCTCGACGACGCCGGCGATGGCGGGGTATCCGAGGCCGCACGGCTGTTCTGTGACCGAGCGGCGGGCGTGCTCGGCCGGTTCGATCCAAGCGCCGCCGAGCTGGCCATGGTCGACGCCATCTGCCGCCGGCTCGACGGGCTGCCGCTGGCCATCGAGCTCGCCGTCGGTCGTCTCGCCACCATGACTCTCGCCGACCTCAGCGACGGCCTCGACCAACGCTTCGAGCTGCTGACGCGCAGTCGAGGAGCAGCGCTCCGCCACCTCAGCCTGCGCGCCACGCTGGGCTGGTCGTACGCCCTGCTCGACGAGAGCGAGCGGCGACTCTTCGACGACACCTCTGTGTTTCTCGGGGGGTTTGGCGTGGACGGTGCCGTCGCCGTAAGCGGCGACGCGCTGGCCGGCTATCGCCTGGACGCGCTCGGGGAGCGTTCGCTGCTGACTGGGGAGGACGGCCCACTTGGCAAGCGCTTCGCCATGCTCGAGACGCTGCGCCAGTTCGGCGACGGCAACCTTCGAGCGGCAGGCCTCCTCGCCGGTCGACGTCGCCGGCACCTCGACTACTTCCTCCAGCTCGCCGCGGAGGCCAACCAGGGCGTCCGTTGCGACGACGAGCTTCCCTGGCACCGAACCTTCATGACCGAGTGGCCGAACCTGGAGCAAGCCTTCGGCACCTCGTGCGAGCTCGCCGACGCCGACGCCGCGTTCTCGCTCATCGCCAACGTGCTCTACTGGGCGGTCACTCGGATGCGGCTTGACCTGGCGCAGTGGGCGTCCAGCGCCCTGAGGCTGCCGTCCGGGTGCGCCCACCCCCTGCGCTCGACCGTTCGCGCGGCCGCCGCCGTCATGACCTGCCTGCAGGGCAGCATCCCGGGTGCGATCAGGCTTCGGCAGCAGGCCGAGGACGAGGAGCGGGCGTTCGGGCCAGCGCCGGAACCCTGGGTGCTGCGAATTCGGCCGTGGGCGGCGAGCACCTCCGACGAGATCGTGGACGCAGCGCGGCAGCTGCAGGTGTGGGCCCGGAACGCGGGCAGCATGTTCTGGCTCGTGTGGGGCATGCAGCAGGAAGCCGCGCAGCGCTCGCTCCGCATCAACCGAGGTACCGAGTCCGCCGAGGCCGACGCCGCCGGGCTGGCCCAGATCCGAACCGCGGCGGCGTTGGCAGAGGATTTGGGAAACCCGAACGCCATCGCCTTCGCCTGCATGACTCTGGGCGGCGCGGTACGGCGACGCGAGCCCGCCGAGGCCATCGCGCTGCTCGAGCGGTCCCTCACCATCGCGGCTCCGCTCGACCTGGAGCTCACCGCCACCCAGGCACAGCGCGAGCTGGCTGCGACCTACCTCTCCCTCGGCCGGATCGACGAGGCGTTGAACGTGATTGGCGGCCACCTCGCCCGCCATCTGCGGGCAGCCGGCGTCACCGAGGTGATGCAGGTGACGCTTCGCGCGGTACCCGCCCTGCTCCAGATCGACCACCCTGGCCTGGCCGCGGGCATCGTGGCGTGGGCGCGGGGTCTCGCCGGTACCGCCCTGGACGAGCCCTACGGGCTCGTAGGCGTGGAGGACGTGCTGCGCGACCGGCTCGGCGACTTCGAGCTCGGGCGCATCCTCGCCACCGACCGGGCGCGCCCACTCGAGGACATCGCCCACGACGTCCTCGCCGCGATCGACGACCGCCTCGCCAGTGCCGGCAGGTTCGCTCCGACGTCAACTTGAGGAGGCGTTGCACACTGCCGCGCATCGCGCTAGAAGGTTCCGACCTTGGCACAAGGGGGATCATGCAGGACGTCGCGACGATGCCGCAGCGCATCGAGGCATGGCTGTCGGCCACCGGTCGCCCCGGCACCGTCGAACGGTACGAGCTGCTCACCGGCGGCTTCAGCCGGGTGATGGCCCGGGTCGACATCACCTGGGTCGACGGCACTGCCGAGGCGTTCGTCCTGCGCGGGGACCCGCCCCCCGACCAGGCCACCCTCGCGTCGGACCGCGACGCCGAGTGGGCGCTCCTGCGGGCTCTGGGCGACCACGGGGCGCTGCCGATCCCACCCGCTCGCTGGTACGTCGACGACCCCTCGTGGTTCGGCACGAAAGCGCTCTTCATCGACCACCTCCACGCCACGACGCTGCAGGCGCGACTCGAAGCCGAGGGTGAGGCGGCCCACGGCCCGGCCACCGACCGCCTCTGCACGCTCATGGCCTCCGTCGCCTCGATCACACCGGGCGAGCTGCCCGGCGTGCCGTCCCCGCACCGGTGGGACGACTACATCGACGCCAAGCTGGCCGCCTGGCGCGCCATCGCCGACGAGCACGTCGAGGCCTTGCCGATCATCCGCTACCTCGTCAGCTGGATGGACACCCACCGGCCTCCGCCGGCCGACTTCCGCCTCGTCCACGGCGACCTGCAGGCGGCCAACGTGCTGGTGACGCCCGACGATCAGTGGCACCTGATCGATTGGGAGTTCTCCCGCATCGGCGACCCCCGCGAGGACATCGGCTACTACAACGCCTACTCGGGTGCCGTGCCGCCGAACCTCATCGCCGCCGACGTCGAAGGGTTCCTGGCCCGCTTCCGCGAGCTGACGGGCCTCGACGCGGAGTCCGTCAACCCCTTCACCTTCGCCTGGTTCACGATCCTGTCGACGTTGTTCTCCGTGCAGGGACTGTTCGCCGGTGCCGATGGGCTGGCCCGAGGCGAACGCCACGGCACGCCGGTCGCCTTCAACGCCATCCTCGTAACCCTTGGCCATCGCAACTTCGTCGCTGCCATCG
>CAZTVJ010000242.1:0-6592 GCA_964616935.1 uncultured Acidimicrobiales bacterium
GCGAGCCTGCGCC
Organism: uncultured Acidimicrobiales bacterium; assembly: GCA_964616935.1. Taxonomy (GTDB): domain Bacteria; phylum Actinomycetota; class Acidimicrobiia; order Acidimicrobiales; family Ilumatobacteraceae; genus CAZTVJ01. Next base: position 14 of record CAZTVJ010000242.1, read on the forward strand.
GGCTGCGCACCGACTACGTCGACCTCTACCAGCTCCATGCATGGGACCCGACCACACCGATCGACGAGAGCCTCACGGCGCTCGACGACCTCGTCACTGCCGGCAAGGTCCGCTACGTGGGCTGCTCCAACTTCCTGGCCTACCAGCTGGCGCGCTCGCTCGGGCGCAGCGAGGTGCTGGGTGTCGCGCGCTTCGACTCAGTCCAGCCCCGCTACAACCTGCTGTTCCGCGAGATCGAGCGCGAGCTCCTGCCGCTGTGCGCCGAGGAGGGCATCGGGGTCATCCCCTACAACCCGATCGCCGGTGGTCTGCTCACCGGCAAGCACCGACGCGATGCGGGACCGACGGAGGGTGGACGGTTCACGCTGGGGAACGCAGCTGATCGGTACCAGGACCGGTACTGGCACGACCAGGAGTTCGACACCGTCGACGAGCTGCGACCGATCGCCGACGAAGCCGGGATGTCACTCACCCAGCTGGCCGTGGGCTGGGTGCTCGCCAACCCGACGGTCACCTCGCCGATCATCGGCGCGAGCCGCCCCGACCACCTCGACGACACCCTCCGCGCGCTCGATGCCCCGCTCGACCCGGCGCTCGTGCAGAAGCTCGACGCCATGACGGCCGGCTATCGCAAGGGCGACGCCGGCCGCTGAACAGCGAGGTGTGGTCGGGTTCGGGCGGCCGCGATGCGTAGCTCTCGGTAGAGCAGGCGAGCGTCGCCGAGCCGGCGGCGCAGCTCCCGTTCGAGGCCACCGATCGGGCAGAGGTTCTGCGGCGAGCGTGCGTCCTTGGGCCCTCCGAGGCGAAGCGGGGCAGCACCAGGCTCGACCAGCTCGCCAGTCGGACCACGGCGTCGATGGCCAGCTCGGCCGAGCACTCGCAGCGGACGATGCCCGCCATCGGGCCATCACCTCCGCCTGGCAGCCGGACGTACCAGCTGTGGCGGGTCCAGGCCGAGGCGGCGATGCGGAACACGGGCGTGCGCTGGCCCAGGCCCCGGCGTTGGGTGACGTCGGCTCGGGCGCCGCCTCGAACTGCGTGCAGGCCGGTTCACCTCGGCGTAACCTCCGCGCGGGCACGACGATGCGATGGGAGGCGGTCCTCATGGCTGAAGGCCCCGGCGCCGCTCACCGGCGCCCGGATGATGGTGGACCGGCGCATGTCGCACTGCTGGTCGCCCTCGCGGAAGAACCCCTGGTCAATCTGCTCTTTTCGTGTTACTGTCGATAATATGGAAAAGCGGCCGTACACCATGCGCGCCAGAGCCGAGTCGGCCCAGGCCACCTACCAGCGCATCCTCGCGGCAGCCGAGCGGCTCTTCCTCGAGCGCTGGTACGACGAGGTCACCCTGGACCAGGTGGCCGACCTGGCCAGCGTGTCCAAGCAGACCGTGCTGCGCCGGTTCGGGTCGAAGGAGGCCCTGTTCGCGGCGGTGGCCGACGATCTGGCCACCCGCAACGAGGACCACCGAGCCAAGGTGAAGCCGGGCGACCTCGAGCGGGCGGCAGCCGCGCTCGCCACGAACCACGAGCGAACAGGCCTCACCGCGACACGGCTCGAGGCCATGGAGGAGCGCTTTCCTGCCTTGCGACCGCTCCTCGAGGACGGGCGGGCCCGCCGGCGCGAATGGATCGAGCGCGTCCTCGGCGACCTGCTGCCGGGGCGCTCGAACGCCACCTACAAGCGGCGGTTGGCCCAGCTCATGGACATCACCAGCGCCCAGACGTGGAAGCAGCTGCGCCACGACAGCCACCTGTCGCGCAAGGAGACCGAGCGGGCCATCCACGAGCTGCTGCAGGCGGTGGACGCCCTGCCGTCCTGACCGGGCCGTGGGATGATCGCCCGATGCCGGACAAGAACACCGGAGCCACCGAAGGCCTGACACTGCTCGGCCGTGAAGCGCGCGGGCCGGTCGAGCACGTCGAGACGTTCCCGGCGCCCGACGGCTGCAGCCTCGTCCGCTTCCGTACCGACGAGCTCGCCTCGGTCTGCCCGGTCACCGGCCAACCCGACCTCGCTTCCCTCGTCATCGAGTACGAGCCCGTCGAGCGGTGCGTCGAGTCGAAGTCCCTGAAGCTGTTCCTGTGGGGGTTCCGCGACCGGCCCGTGTTCGCCGAAGCACTCGCGGCTCAGATCGCGGCCGAGGTGATGGCGTCGGCCCGCCCCCGGCGCGTCATCGTCACGCTCACCCAGCGGCCCCGGGGCGGCATCTCCGTCGAAGCCGTCGCAGCCCTGCCGTAAGCCGCCTGGGCTACAGGTACCCCATCTCGGCGGCGTCGGCGCGGAGCGCGTCGCGGTGGTCGGGATGGGCGATGGCGATGAGGGCCGCCGTGCGCTGGCGGATGGAGCGCCCCCGAAGCTCGGCCACGCCCCATTCGGTGACGACCTTGTCGACGGTGTTCTTCAGTGTCGTCACCGCGTCCCCGGGTGCCAGTCTCGACACGATCTTGGAGATCCCCGAGCGAGCGGTGGAGCGCAGCACGATGAAGCCTTGGCCACCCTCGGAGTACATGGCGCCGCGAGCGAAGTCGGCCTGGCCGCCGCTGCCCGAGTAGTACACGCCCGACACGGTCTCGGAGGCGGCCTGGCCGAGGAAGTCGACGGCCAGGGTGGCGTTGATGGAGACGAATTGGCGGATCTGGCCGATGGTCCTCGGGTCGTTGACGTAGCGCACCGGCCACAGCTCGAAGGCGGCGTTCTGGTCGAGGAAGTCGTAGAGCGTCCTGGTGCCGAGCGCGAAGGTCCCGACGGCCTTGGTGCGGTTGAGCTGCTTGCGCACCCCCGTCACCACACCCCGGTCGACCAAGTCGACGACGCCGTCCGACAGCAGCTCCGTGTGGACACCCAGGTCGCGATGGTCCCGGAGCGCGCTCATCACGGCGTTCGGGATGGCGCCGATGCCGGTCTGGAACGTCGCCCCGTCAGGGATCCTCTCGGCCACCAGCGCGGCGATGCGACGGTCCACCTCGTCGACGGGCGGCGGCGTCACCTCGACGAGCGGCACGTCAGCCTCGACCCAACCCACCACCTGGCTGGCATGGACCTGCTGGCGCCCGAAGGTGCGCGGCATCTGGCGATTGGCTTCGAGGAAGAACCGAGCCCGCCCGATGAACGACGACACGTAGTCCGCGTTGAGACCGAGGGAGAAGTAGCCGTGGCGGTCGGGCACCGAGGCGGCGGCGAGCACGAGCGGGTCGTTGGTGACGTCCTTCAGGATGGCTCGCATCTCGCTGAAGTTGTTCGGCACGAGGTCGACGGTGCCGGCGTGGAAGCACGGCCGAGTCACGTGGGAGAGGAAGTACGACACGTGGCGAAGCCGGTCGCCGAAGGCACCGTGCAGGTACGGTCGGTCTCGCAACGCATGCATCTGGTGGACACGAACGCCCTCGAGCAGGTGGGCGTTGCGCTCGATGGCGTCGAGCACCGTCACCGGCTCACCGTTGGCCAGCGGCACGATGATGTCGCATCCCGGGCCGATGTGGTCCAGGACGGCGTCGGCACTGGCGGCGGGCGCAACGTGCATCGCCCGAGGGTAGCGGCCCCCTCCCGTCCTGCCGCCTGGCGGACCACTCGCTAGGTTGCCGCCATGGCCATGCTGGTGCACGACCTCGACCTGCCGCAGATCGACCTCATGGCTGCGCCGGACAGGGCGGCGCGCGCGGCCATGCTCGACGACATCCGTCAGGAGTCGTGGCTGGCACGAGGCCCGTTCGGTTACGTCGTCACCCGGTACGACGACGTCGTCGGCATCCTGCGCGAACGACGCTTCCACCAGGCTGCCAGCCGACTCGTCGAGCTGAGCGGCATCACCGACCCCGAGTTCCTCGCTCGGCGGCGGGTGTCCATCCTCACGGCGGAGGGCGACGACCACGCGCGGCTCCGGCGTCTCGTGGCACCGGCGTTCACGCCGAAAGCAGCCGATCGCCTGCGCCCCTTCATGCGCGACGTCGTCGAGGGACTGCTCGACCCGCTCACCGAGGTCGGCCGCACCGAGCTCGTCGCCGACGTCTGCGAGCCGTACCCCATCCCCATCATCTGTGAGCTGCTCGGGGCACCGAAGCAGGACTGGCAGCTCTTCAGCCGATGGGCCCCGGACGTGCTGCGCATCTTCAACTTCAACCTGCAGGAGGACCTGCCGATCATCATGCGGGCCCAGGACGAGGTGGGCGCCTACGTGCGCACCTTGATCGAGGAGCGCCGCAACGAACCCCGCGACGACCTGCTCACGGCGCTGATCCAGGCCGAGGAGGAGGGGGACCGGCTCTCGCCGGAAGAGCTGGTGACGATGTGCGAGGCGGTGCTGATCGCCGGCACCGACACCACCCGCAACCAGCTGGGGTGCGCATTGGCCGTCTTCGCCGAGCACCCGGAGCAGTGGGCGCTGCTGGCCGAGCAACCAGAGCTTGCGGCGCGGGCCGTGGAGGAGTCGATGCGGTACCTCGGTGCCATCCGAGGCACGGCTCGCATCGCCTCGCAGGACGTCGAGTACCACGGGGTGCTGTTCCCCGAGGGCACGCTCGTCTCGACGTCATTCGTCGGTTCGAACAACGACCCGACCGTCTGGACGGAGCCAGCACAGTTCGACATCCAGCGCGAGGGTGGCTCACCGCAGCTCACGTTCGGCAGTGGCATCCACTACTGCCTCGGGGCTTGGCTCGCCCGCGCGGAGCTGCAAGAGGCACTCACCATCATGGCGCGACGGATGCCCGGGCTCGCCCTCGACGGACCCATCGTGTGGAAGCCGGACACGGTGGCCATCTGGGGACCAGAACGCCTCCCCCTCAGGTTCGACCCGAGTTGATGGCGGGTTCGTCGCCCGCTCAGGTGGGGCCGGCGTCGGCCTGGAACTGGCGCCGATCCGGGCCTACCTCGTTCAGGCGATCGACGGCTTCGAACAGGCCGCCGTGGTTGCCCTTGTCGTAGTAGTCGACGGCCAGGATGTTCGGGAGATGGTCCCGCTCGGCGTGGCACTGCTTGGCTCGCTTCACCAGGAAGTCGGCGTCGTTGACCGTCTTGGCCTGGGTGGGGCTCGGCGCCCCGTTGTCGATCCAGTGGTTCATCAGCAGCAGCTGAGCGTCGGTCCCGCCCCGGTTGGCTCGGCACGACATCTCACCGGCGGACGTGAACTTGTATGGCGTCTCCTCGACGTAGCCATTCTCGAAGTCGAGGTACCACGGCGCTTGACCGCCGCCGAACTCGGCGATGATCACGACGTTGCGGCGCTGCTCGATGAGCTGGCGCAAGGTGGGCGCCGCCGTGCCCTTCTCCCACACGTAGGCTCGGTCGGCCAGCCCGCTGCGCTGAAGCACCTTCACGGCATCGACCGCTGCGATGCGGTCCTCGATCAGCAGGACCAGCACCTCGTTCGGGTTCCGGCGGAGGAAGTCGCTGATCTGGCGCAGCCCGCTCTCGGCTGGTGTCGCCCCCAGCTCGCAGAAGCGATGGCAGAGGTAGACGTCCTTGTCGGGCGAGTTGCTCGCACCCAGGAGGCTGAGGGCGTTGTACTTCGCCAGCTGGGCGGGAGTGAGCTCCTTCTTGAGCTCCTCCTTCTGGGCCTCGCCCCCCTGGAACTGGGTGCGGACGATCTCCTGCGGCGGAGTCTGGCTCCCATACCAGAGGTCGAGCATCAGCGCTCTCACCCCCTGGTTGAGCTGGGCCAGGATGCCACCGGACTGGGGGCGGACGAAGAAGTCCTTCGTCGCCGCATAGGAGTTGTGCGTCCCGGCGAGCACGACATCGCTCAGCTTGCGGTCGCACAGCTCGAGATGGCCGTTGCATCCCGTCTCGGCGATGCTCTGGGTCTTGGCCTTCGTCGCCCGCATCGCGTTGACGAAGCGCAGCCCCCCGAAGAACATCAGCGCGCTGAGGGCCACGAGCGCGGCCGTCGAGCCGACGGCGAGACGCCGGGCCGAACGCCGGACGGCCGTCCCCGTCCCAAGTGCCTCCCAGCGACGGGAGCCGACCAGGTCGAGCAAGCCGACCGCGCCGACCACGAAGCCGAAGAAGGCCACCACCCGTACCGCCACCGCAGCGATGGCGGCGGGCCACACCATGGCGACGACCGCCGCCGCGATGAGCGCGAGCGAGGCCACCGCCTTCCAGCCGGGCTGCTCCAGCCGCCGCCACAGCGATCGCCACAGCTCCGTCGCTCGGTCGGGCAGGCGACCCGTCCCGGCGTAGGCGCCAGCCAGCGCCAGCACGGCCCCGGCCGTGATGGAGATGGCGGCCTGGATGCTGAGCAGGTTGGTGATGCTCCAGAACGCCGCCCGTAGCACGTAGCCCTGCAGCTCGTCCTTGCCCGAGCGCGAGGCGATGCCGCCGCCCATGTGGAGCACGACGATGATGGTGACGCCGAGGCCGAGCAGGCACCAGCCGAGGGCTTCGATGCCCCGACGTCGATCGCGGGCAGCAAAGACGGCACCGACGAGGAGGCCGAGCGCCGCGAACGCGAACCCCCAGGCGAGCCAGCCCGACCACTCCGCCACTCGTATGAAGGTGTCGATCGACGTGCTCCGTCGCAAGGCGAGGGGGATCTCGATGACCCCGTCGGGGATGCTGTCGGCCAGCTCTGGGCTGATG
>CAZTVJ010000243.1:0-4048 GCA_964616935.1 uncultured Acidimicrobiales bacterium
GGTCGGCTCACTTCGAGAACGCCATGATGGTCACAGCGGTACTCGTATCTCGCCAGGACCGTTCCCCTTCCCCTAGACCGCCGGCCGAGCCACGAATTCTGCGGGCATGTTCAGATATACGTTAGGTGTCCCATTCTGTCAACCGGTCGGGTCCTCATTCGTCCTACGGAACGGCGGCCGCGACGGTCCCGCCCACGACCGCAGGACGTCCTAGCCAGGGCTGCGGTTCTGTACGTGCTGGAATCCGAACCGGCCCTTGATGCAGAGGTTCCCCGACGTGATCGAGTGGTCGTGTGGCGAGGTGACCTTGACGATCTCGTTGTCCTGAACATGGAGGGTCAGCGTGCAGCCGACGCCGCAGTAGGGGCAGATGGTGTCGGTGCGCGTCTGGTGCTCCTCGTCCCACGTGCCGTCGGCCCGGCGGTCGAACTCGCTCTTGAACGTGAGTGCCCCCGTCGGGCACACGGCGATGCAGTTCCCGCAGTACACGCAGGCCGAGTCAGTGAGAGCGACGGCGTGCTCGGTCGAGATGCGGGCGTCGAAGCCCCGTCCGGCCACGCTGATGGCGAAGGTCCCCTGCCATTGCTCGCCGCAGGCATCGACGCACTTGTAGCAGAGGATGCACTTGGCGTAGTCCCGCACGTAGAGGTCGTTGTCGACGATCGGGGGCTGATGGACGGTGGCGGCCCCGAGGGCCGTCGGCTCTTCGTGGCGCCCGGCCACGAGCGAGTCCCGCTCACCGGCGGCGGCAGGTGCCGATGCCGGGCCGAAACGATCCGGCCGGGCGTCGTACTCGACGATCCAGCGGGCGACGTCCGGCGCGATCGACAGGTCGACCGATGATCCCAGCAGCTCGAGCACGAGACGGCGGCTGTGCTGCACCCGCTCCGTTGCTGTCTTGACGTCCATGCCGGCCTCGACCCGCCGAGAGCAGGACGGCACCAGGACCCGCGAGCCCTCCACTTCCACCATGCACACTCGGCACGCGTTCTTGGGCGTGAGGGTCTCGCCGTAGCAGAGCGCCGGGATGTCCCGCCCGAGCGAGCGACACGCATCGAGGATGGTGGTGCCCTCGGCGACGCGGACGGACTCGTCGTCGATGACCAGGTCGAGCAATCGCCGTGGCAGTGGGACTGGCGTGTCAGCCATCAGCCGAAGACCCCGAGGCGAGCGATGGCCGACTCGATGGCGCTGGAGGCGGTCTGGCCCAGGCCACAGATCGACGCATCCCGCATCACCCGTCCGAGGTCGGCCAGCAGGGCCAGGTCGTCGGCAGTGTCGGCGCCGTCGACCGCGAGGCGGTGCAGCGCCTCCTCCTGGCGCACGGTGCCCACCCGGCAAGGCACGCACTGGCCGCAGGACTCGTCGCGGAAGAAGGCTGCGATCCGCAGCAGGAACGGCACCAGGTCGATGGTGTCGTCGAGGACCATGACCACGCCCGAGCCCAACGACGCGCCCGCGGCTCGGGTGCCCTCGAAGGTGAGCGGCAGGTCCAGCTCGTCGGGTCGGACGAACGACCCGGCCGCGCCGCCGAGCAGCACGGCGCGCACCGCACGGCCACCCTCCACCCCGCCGGCCAGCACCAGCAGCTCGGCCAGCGTCGTCCCGAACGGCACCTCGTACACACCCGGTCGTGACACGCGGCCCGACACACAGAAGAGCTTGGGGCCGGTCGACCCCTCGGTGCCGATGGCCGCGTAGGCACGGCCGCCGTGCTCCAGGATGGGCAGCACGTTGACCAGGGTCTCTACGTTGTTGACGAGGGTTGGGCGGCCGAACAAGCCAACCTCGACGGGGAATGGCGGCTTGTTGCGGGGCTCGCCGCGGAAGCCCTCGATGGAGTTGAAGATGGCCGTCTCCTCCCCGCAGATGTACGCCCCAGCGCCGCGGAACAACTCGATGTCGAAGGTGTACCCGCTGCCCATCACGTCGTCGCCGAGGAAGCCGTGGCGGCGCGCCTCGGCCACGGCGTGCTCGAGGCGGGCGCGGGCGCGGGGATATTCGCCCCGCACGTAGATGTAGCCCCTTTCGCAGCCGGTGGCGAAGGCGGCGATGGTCATGGCCTCGACGACCGCGAACGGGTCACCCTCCATCAGCACGCGGTCCTTGAAGGTCCCCGGCTCGGACTCGTCGGCGTTGCACACCAGGTGATGGGGCAGACGGGGCTGGCTGGCGACGGCCTCCCACTTGCGCCCAGTCGGAAAGGCGGCGCCGCCCCTGCCCTGAAGCCGGGCGTCCGTGACCTCGCGGATCACCCCCGTGGGCCCCAGGTCCAGCGACCGACGCAGGGCGGCGTAGCCGCCGTGGGCTCGGTAGTCCGCCAGGCTCGTGGGGTCGACTCGGCCCACCCGTCGGAGCAGCATCAGTGCCGGATCGCCATGCTGGGGGACCGACGCCTCGGCCGGTGGCTCGGGGGTCGCAGGACCGGACCCGTCGAGGACGGCGATCACGGAGGCAGCGGTCGCGGGCGCGATGGCCCACGACCGGGCCGGTAGGCCGGCTTCGACGACCATGGCGGCCGGCGCTCGTTCGCAGACGCCAAGGCAGGGCGAGCGGTGCCAGGTGGCGCGATCGCCGTCGAATCCCGTGCCCTCGGGCCCCAGCGAAGCCATGACCGCCTCGCCCCCCTCTGCCCGGCACGCCAAGTCCGCGCAGACGTGCACGATCCTCGGCGGGCGCGGCGTCGAAGAGAGCAGGGCGTAGAACGTGAGGACGCCGTAGACCTCGGCGGGCGGGATGGTGAGGCGCTGCGCGATGTAGTTGAGCGCCCCACGGCTGACCCAGCCGACACGGTCGTTGACGGCGTGCAGAGCCGGGAGCAGCTGCGGGCGGACGTCCTTGGTCGCCTGGCGCCCTCCGAAGGCGACGTGCTCGTCGGCCTCGGTGCGCTCCCCACCGCCCCACCCCGACTGGGCGGGCCCGAGCAGCGAGTCGACGGCGTCACGCTCATCGTCGGTGGGCCGGGCGTCGAGAACGTGGATGTCCATCGGGCGCTAGCCGCCGGCCGCAGGAACGGGATCGAGCCGGTCCACCCGCACCGCGGAAGCCTTGAACTCGGCCGTCCCTGACTTCGGATCGAGGGCTTCGATGGTCAGGACGTTGGTCTCGACGTCGTCCGGGAAGTGCATCGTCATGAACACGAGGCCCGGGCGGAGCCCCGAGTCGATGCGTGCGGGCACCACCAGCGAGCCCCTGCGGGACGAGACCCGGACCTCCTCGCCATCAGCGATGCCCTGCTGGCGGGCATCCTCCGGGGACAGGTCGATGGTCTCGCCGAAGCGCAGCGGCGAAGCGAAGCCGCTCGACTGCACGCCGGTGTTGTAGGAGTCCAGGCGTCGGCCGGTCGTGAGGCGCAGCGGGAACTCGTCATCGACCACGTCCACGGGCGGCTCGTCGACCACGACGGAGAACGGCGCTGGCTGACCCCGGTCTGCGGGGTCCTCGGCCCACAGCCGGCCATGGAGGAACGACGGTTCGATCGAGTCCTCGTGCGGGCACGGCCACTGGATGCCACCCAGCTCCTCGATGCGGGCGTACGTCATGCCGGCGTGCATCGGCGACAGCGAGCGCAGCTCGTCCCAGACTGCCTCGGTCGAGGGGTAGTGCCAAACGTGGCCGAGTCGCCGGGCGATGGCCAGGATGATCTCGATGTCGTCGCGGGCGCCCTCGGGCGGCTCCAACGCCTTGCGCACCCGCTGCACCCGCCGCTCGCTGTTCGTCACGGTTCCCTCGGCCTCGCACCAGGCTGCCGAGGCGGGCAGCACGACGGACGCGAGCTGCGCGGTGCGGGTGAGGAAGATGTCCTGGACCACGAGGTGCTCGAGGCCCGAGAGGTGGTGGATGGCCTGCTCGACGTCGGCCTCGGACTGGGCCGGGTTCTCGCCGATCACATAGAGGGCGGTGAGGTCGCCCCGCCCCATGGCCTCGAACATCTGGGTGAGATGCCAGCCGTACCGGGGCACGATCGTCGTGCTCCAGGCCGCGTCGAACTTCGCCCGGGCTTCGGCATCGAGGATGTCCTGGAAGCCGGGGAGGCGGTTGGGGATGG
>CAZTVJ010000244.1:0-2657 GCA_964616935.1 uncultured Acidimicrobiales bacterium
CGAGGAGGTGCACCTCGTCGGGGGAACACGACCTGGCCAGGTCGAGGGCGATCGCATGGAGCGCCGTCGTGGTGCCACTGCCTGGCCCGCCGTAGAGCAGGAGATGCCCGCGGTCGCGCTCCCAGCCCACGGGATCCTGCGCCGGCGCGTCCGGATCGTCGGCCAGCGCGACGTGTCCGGGTGGGAGGCCAGCGAGGTCGAGGAGGTCAGGGAGCGGCTCGAGCCACGGTCGCGTCGCCGGGGTGACGCCATGATGTTCGGCGGCCCTGCGCACCGCTTCGACGAGCACGTCGAGCTCGCCAGCGTCGCCTCGCACCGGGTCGTGACGAGCCTCGCCGCCGAGGCCCCGCACCCGGACCGGGCCCTCGTTCAGGGGGCGCACGGGCGACGAAGCGTGGGCCGCCTGCACGAGCATGGGTTCCTCCGGCCCGAGGCGCACCACCGCTCGCCCCGGCCGGCGGCGGGGCAGGCCTGCGGCCGTCGGGACACCGACAACGTCGGCCGACTCGGCCGCCGCCTGCACGCGGAGCGCGATGCGCAGATCGGTGTTGGCGCGGATGTCGTCGCTCACAGCGGCCCCGGGCCGTTGCGTCGCCAGCACCAGGTGCACGCCCAGGCTGCGGCCTCGCTGAGCGACACCGACGACGGCACGCAGGAACTCCGGAAGCTCGGTGGCCAGCGCGGCGAACTCGTCGATGACGACCACGAGGCGGGGCAGCGGTGCCGACGGACCGGTCGCTACGTAGGACGCCAGGTCGGCGACGCCCGCTCGGCGGAACAGATCCTCGCGCCGGCGGAGCTCGGCGGCGAGGCTGCGCAGGGCGCGTTCCCCCAGGTGGGCGTCGAGGTCGGTCACCACACCGACGACGTGGGGGAGCCGGCTGCAGGCGTCGAAGGCGCTGCCTCCCTTGTAGTCGACCAGCAAGAAGGCCACCTCGTCCGGGCCGTAACGAGCGCAGAGGCCGGCAACGAGGGTCCGCAGCAGCTCGCTCTTGCCCGCGCCGGTCGTGCCGGCGACGAGGGCATGCGGGCCGTCGGCAACGAGATCGATGTCCACGATGCCTCCGGCGCCGACCGCCAGCGGCACGGCCAAGCTCGAACCTCCACGACGCTGACGCCACCCGTCGGACAGGGCCAGCGGGTCGAGCGCATCCGGTCCGAGCAGGTCGAGCAGGCGCACGTCGCCGGGGAGCCCGCTCGCACCGCCCGCCTGCTCGGGATCGTGGAACCGCGCGAGCCGTCGAGCCAGGTGTCGCGCCGTCGCCGGGCTCACACCGGCAGCCGCGATGGGGCCAACCGGGTCACCACGATCAGTACGGAGGCCGGCGATGGCGTCATCGCCGACGAACAGCGTCTGGCGGCACACCGACGGCAGGACGTCATCGCGCTCCGCGACGACGATGGCCGTGGCACCGGCAGCCAGGAGCCGGCGGACAGGGCCCGATCGCTCGTGGAGCGACGCCGCGCCGTCGACCACGACGACGCTCGCGACCGGCCCTCCGGCTTCCCGGACGTCGCGTTCCAGGGCGCTCTCGCTGGTCACGACCAGGGGGTCGAGCGGCCCGCCGACGTGGGGGAGCCAACGCGCCCACGACCACGCTGGCGCGTCGCTGGTGCAGACGGCGAGGGAGAGGTCGGCGGGACCATGGTCGCGGGCGAGCCGCAGCACGAGGGCTCGGGCCACGGCGAGCGCTGCGAACCGGCGCCCGACCACCGCCAGCGCCGTACCGGGCTGGAGGGCGATCACGACCGGAACCGAGCCGAGCTCTGCGTCGGCGGGACCTGTCGGATCGCTGGACGGATCCAGGGGCAGCACGACGCGCAGACCGGCCTCACCCACCGCCAGCTCGATGGGCTCGCCGGGCGTCTGACGCACGGACCACAACCCGGCGCCACCAACCTCGATGCACTCGGCCACCGTCGCCAGATCTGGGTGCTGGCGTCGGCGGCGCTCTGCTTCAGCGATGCGCCACTGGGCGGCATCCACCTCGAAGGCCAACCATGCGGACCGGAGGCCGGCGCGCCGACGGTGGCACGCCCGGCGACGTCGCACCCGCTGCCAGATCCACGACGAGAGCGACCCGACGGCGGCCAGACCACCGAGGAGGAGCACGAGTGGTTGACGGGTGACGACGGCGAGCACCACACCGCCGAGGAGCGCTACCAGTGCCGGTACGAGGGCTGGACCGGAGCCGCCGATCTCACCGGCATGGTCCTCCCGCGGCGGCCGCGGCGGCTCCGTTGCGCGCTGTGGCACGGGTCGGGGAGGCCGCACGAACGGGACCGTCCAGGATGAGCCACGATGCGGCCCGGACTCGGGGGCGGACACCGAGGCGAGCACGGGTGACACGATCGCCGCCACGCTCGTGCCGATGGCCAGCCGCCCCTGCGCCAGCCGTTCGCTGCCCGTGGTCAGCTCCGTCAGCCGTACCCCGCCTTGACGATCCACCCGCACGAGCGCGTGGTTGGGTTCGATGCCGGGCTCGTTCCTCGCCACATGGGCGTGACCGGCCGAGCCGGCGAGCCAGTCGCCGGGGCCGAGCCGGTCCACCCGGCCGGCGTCGAGGCCCGTCGTCCAACGAAGGGCCACGACGAAGCCGAACGCATGGGCACCAGGCCCGGCAGGCCGCGCTGGATCGTGATCGGGCTGGGCCGTC
>CAZTVJ010000245.1:0-4558 GCA_964616935.1 uncultured Acidimicrobiales bacterium
GCACCATGAGCTCGGCGCCGCGCAGCCGCATGTGCGCGTCGGCCAGCGGGAACGAGATGCCCTGGTTCTGACCGATCGGTCGTCCGAACACCACCCGCTCGTTGCCGTAGGCGACGGCGCGCGCGATGGCCGCCCGGCCGATCCCCACGGCTTCGGCCGCGAGGAGGATGCGCTCGGGGTTGAGCCCGTCGAGGAGGTGGTGGAACCCACGACCCACCTCGCCCACGACGTCGGCGTCGGCGACGAACAGATCGTCGAACACGACCTCGCAGGATGCGACCGCGTTGCGACCGACCTTGGAGATGGGCCGGATGTCGACCGCTGGGGTCTGCATATCGGCCAGGAGCAGCGTCATGCCGTCGGTGCGCTTCGCCACCTCCTCGAGCGGCGTGGTGCGGACGAGCAGCAGGCACTTCTCCGCGATGTGCGCCTTGGTGTTCCAGATCTTTCGGCCCCGCACCCGGTAGCCGCCGTCCACCTTGATGGCGCGTGTGGAGATGTTCGTCGTGTCGGTGCCCGCGTCGGGCTCGGTGACGCCGAAGGAGACGTGCAGGTCACCCGCGGCGACCCGGGGCAGGTAGGTCGCCTTCATCTCCGCGGTGCCGTGCTTCACCACCGGGTTCATGCCGAACACCGAGAGATGGATGGCCGACGCCCCGTTGAGGCACGCACCCGACGCGGCGATCTCCTCGAGCAGGATCGACGCTTCGGTGATCCCGGCACCGCCTCCGCCGTACTCCGTCGGGATGGCGATGCCGACCCATCCCGCGCCGGCGAAGGCTCGGTAGAAATCCCACGGGAACTCGTGGTCGGTCTCGCAGGTCCGCCAGTACTCGTCGGGGAAGCCCGAGCAGATGCGCCGGACACCTTCCCGCAGCTCGGCGTACCGGTCGTCGGTCGCTGCCGCGCCGGTGACCATCACACCCCGACCTTCGAGACCCTCATGACGCACCCCTCACCTCGGAACGAGCTCGGCTCGACGCTACGACGTGCTGGCGACGGGCCAACGCGCGGTGGTCCTCAACCCAGCGCATGGCGATGCGCGGTCGGGCTCAGTCCGTACCGACGCTTGAAGGCGGTGGAGAACCCGAACGGACTGGCGTAGCCGACCTGTGTCGACACCGCCGCTACCGTGGCCTCGGGGTTGGCGAGGAGATCGGCGGCGAGCGTCATCCGCCACCTCGTGAGGTAGGTCATCACCGGTTCGCCGACGAGTGCGGTGAAGCGTCGAGCGAGGTTGGCCCGACTGGTACCGATCGCCCGGGCGAGACTCGCAATCGTCCATTCCCGTTCGGGTTCGTCGTGGATGAGGCGAAGAGCCTCGCCGACGAGCGGGTCGTGGTGGCCGAGCCACCAGGCCGGCGCCGATCGACCCTGCTCCACGTACCAGGCCCGCAAGGTGTCGACGGTGAGGGTGTCGAGGAGGCGGTCGAGCACGGTCTGTTGGCCGGGAGCGTCGTTGGTGAGCTCGGCGGCCAGCAGGTCGACCAACGGATCGGGCTCCGGGCGTCGAACGATCACGGGGGTGGGAAGTGTCGACAGCAGGTCGGCGCCGAGCGCGCTGTGATGCTCGTAGGTGCCGGTGAGGATCGCCGTGGGTGCATCGACGGCGTGGCCCCAGCTGCGCACCCCGAGCCGCATCGACATCTCGAGGGACTGGCCATCGATCGTCTCGCAGTGTTGCCCGGGGTGGATCACGACGTCGGGCGTGAGCCCGAGGGGGCTGCTCAGGTCGTACGGCTCGGGCCCGGCCACGAGGGCGACCGAGCCGGCCGGGGCGTGGGCGATGGTGTCACCCTGGGCGATCCACGTCTCACCGCGCACGACGGCGACGACGGTGAGGGGCGCCCGGTCGCACACGTGGATGGCCCACGGTGGCTGCAGGAGGCATCGGACGACGAACGCACCCCTGGCCCTCGGCCCGTCAAGGAGGGCTGACATTCGATCCATACCGACGATCGTAGACGATGGTGTATGTCTTCGAGCATCTGGACTATGGATCGTCCCTGATTCGGCGTGTTGAGTGAGCGGCATGACACAGCACCACGAACCGCTCATCCTGCTCACCGGCGGCACGGGCACCACAGGTCGCCGCATCGCCACCCGTCTCTCCGCCCGCAACGCCCGGGTGCGCTGCGCATCGCGGGCGGCTTCCCCACCGTTCGACTGGGAACGGCCCGACACCTGGGCGGCGACGCTCGACGGCGCGACGTCGGCCTACCTCGCCTACTCGCCCGACCTGACCATGCCTGGTGCCGTCGACACCATCGATCGGTTCTGTCGCGCCGCCCGCCAGTCGGGTGTGGAGCAGTTCGTGCTGCTCGCGGGCCGAGGCGAGAAGGAGGCCGAGGCCGCCGAGGACGTGGTCCGGGGCAGCGGCGCCCGATGGACGATCGTGCGGGCGAGCTGGTTCAATCAGAACTTCAGCGAGGGGATGCTGCTCCAGGCCGTGCTCGGCGGGATGATCGCACTGCCGGCCGGCGCCGTGCGGGAGCCGTTCGTCGACGTCGAGGACATCGCCGACGTCGTCGCCGCCGCACTCCTCGAACCGGGTCACGACCACCGCACCTACGACGTGACCGGCCCGCGACTGATGACCTTCGCCGACGCCGCCGACGAGCTCACCGCCGGCGTCGGCCACCCGGTCGCCTATGTCGACGTCTCACCCGCCGACTTCTCCGCCGGCGCCATCGCCGACGGCGTTCCGGCACCACTGGCGGAGGCCTTGGCGTTCCTGTTCCAGAGCGTGCTCGACGGGCGCAACGCGCATCTCGGCCACGGCGTGCAGGATGCGTTGGGTCGGGCTCCACGGGACTTCAAGGAGTTCGTCGCCCGGTCGGCGGGCGAAGGCGCCTGGAGCGCTGCGGTCGCGCAGAGCAGCCGATGACCGGGCGCGCCGTCGCCATCGGCGCCGCCGCCGTCGGGTCGGGGCTCGTCGGTGGTGTGCTGTTCGCGTTCTCGTCGTTCGTGATGCCCGCGCTCCGGCGCATCCCGCCGGCGCAGGGCATCGCGGCGATGCAGTCGATCAATCGACAGGCACCGACCTTCGCGTTCATGGCGCTGGTCGGCGGTACCGCCGTGCTCTCGGTCGGCGTCGGGTTGCAGGCGCTACTGCAGCGCCACCAGCCCGGAGCTGTCTGGGTGGTAGCGGGCACCGTGTCGTACCTCGTGGCGTTGGCGATCACCGGCGGGTTCAACGTCCCCCGCAACGACCGCCTGGCCAGCTTCGATGCCACCACGCCCGCAGCGGCCCACTACTGGTCGACGTTCCTGACCGAGTGGACCACCGGCAACCACCTCCGCACGGCGTTGTGCATCGCCGCCGCCGCCTCGTACACGCTGGCGCTTCGCCGGGCGTGACCGATGTTCACACGTCGACGACCGTGGCAGACAGGTCGAGGGCGGAGAGGAGGTGGTGGAGGTCGGCGCCATCGGAGGTCAGCACGGCGACGTCGCTGCGGCGCGACGCCCCGGCAACGGCGAGGGCGACCGAGGCGTCGATCACATCGGACGTTGACGCCCGACCACACAGCAGTCCGGCAGCGCGGGCGAGCCGGCCGTCGAGGGGTTCCTCGTGACAATGGCGCAACGCCCGAACCAGCAGTACCTGGCGGCGCCCGTCCCGCCACGCCTGGGCGATGACCCCGGCGGGGACGTGCACGGTCTCGCCGGCGTCGGCTGCCACCCGCAAGATCGCCCAGACCGTTCGGTCGTTGCGATCGAGGGCGATCAGTGCGCCGGTATCGAGGACGAGCGCGCTCACGTACCGAGTCGGGTTCGCGCCGCAGTCAGCTCATCCTCGGTGAAGCTGCCGTGTTCGGCTTCCCAGTCGGCGATCACCTCGCGGAGCCCTCGCGAGGCGAGCTGGCGGCGTGCGGCGTCGGCCAGCCAGGCCGAGAGGTTCTGCTCGTCGGCGTCGGCTGCGTCACGGACAGCTGCCGCGAGCTCGGTGTCCAATGACACGGTCAGGCGTTCAACGGCCATGGATCGATCATACTTCTTCATACCGCGGTCGAGTAGCGATCATCCGAGCGACTCATCGACGAAAGCCTCGATGTCGGACGACCGCGCTGAGCACGACGACGGCGATGATGCGACGCCTCCACCTGCGCCGAGCCACCGGAGCCACAGAGACCACTGGTAGGCGCGGGGGTTCATCTCTGGTGGGGGGTGATTGCGGTCCTGGGCCGGTAGCAGCTGGTTGTTCTGATCGATGCGGGCGGGGAGGGTGTAGTTCTCCTCGACGATCAGCAGTTTGTGACATGCAACCGTTGCCATGTTATGTGATGCAGTTGTAGGATGGTGAACGAAGGGGAGTATCCCTACTTCACGTTGTCGTCATGACGGCCTTCTGGCCCGGCAGCGAGAGGTCCGCACCGTGTGGGCCGGGAGAGACCTTCGGCCAGCACCTGCATTGCGACCGAAGGATTCCGACACGTGCTCACACCCCTGACCACATCGAGTGCGGCCGTGTCGGAGCCTCATCGTCTGACGCGTTCCGCAGTCGCGGAGGTGTTGGCTGCGATCCCGTACGTGGCGCGTCGAGTGTGCTCTCGGT
>CAZTVJ010000246.1:0-1531 GCA_964616935.1 uncultured Acidimicrobiales bacterium
ATCGTCGACGCGGGGAGTGCCGAGCCGATCGCATTCGGGCGCCTGCGCGACGACGCGGGGCGGCTCACCGGCATCGAGGACGGTCGTCACGGCGATGTCGCTGCTCAGGTGGCGCTCGCGCGGCGCCACCTGCACCTGACCCGCGCCTACCTGGCCGGGATGGCGCCGAGCGCTTGGCACCGCGTCGGACGTCACCCGGTGTACGGCGATCTGACGGTTCCTGCTGTCCTCGAGACCCTCGTCGTCGGTCACGTCGAGCAGCATCTGGCCCAGCTCGACGGCCTGGCCACCGCGCCCTGACCGGGGCAGTGGGCCGTTCCCGCTCCATCTAGGTTGGCGGCCGTGATCGAGGTCCGCGGGCTCACCAAGCGCTTCGGCGCGACGGTCGCGGTCGACGATCTCTCGTTCGACGTGCGGCCCGGCCGCGTCACCGGCTTCCTGGGGCCAAACGGTGCCGGCAAGTCCACCACGCTGCGTTGCATGGTCGCGCTCGACCGACCCCAGCATGGCACCACGCGATTCGGCGGTCGGCCGTTTGCTTCCCTCCAGCAACCGCTCCGTGAGGTGGGCGCCCTCCTGGACGCCGGCTACCTCCACCCGTCGCGAAGCGGCCGGAACCATCTGCTCGCCTTCGGCCGCGCCAACGGCATCCGCGCCGCTCGGGTGGACGAGGTCCTGGCGATGGTCGGTCTCACCTCCGCGGCCCGCCGCAAGGCCGGCGGCTACTCGCTGGGCATGCGCCAGCGGCTCGGGCTCGCGTTGGCCCTGCTCGGGGACCCGGCCGTGATCTTGCTCGACGAGCCGGCCAATGGGCTCGACCCCGAAGGGATCCAGTGGGTCCGCGCCTTCCTCAAGGCGCTCGCCGGGCAGGGCCGCACCGTGTTCGTGTCGAGCCACCTGCTGGCCGAGATGGCCCTCATGGCCGACGACCTGGTCGTGATCGGTCGCGGCGCTCTGCTCGCGCAGACCACCGTGGAGGAGTTCGTCGGTCGGAGCACGGAGAGCTGGGTGGTCGTCCGCAGTCCCGACGCCGATCGCTTGGCTCCGCTGCTCGCCGCCGAGGGTGCGCGGGTCGAGGCGGAGGGCGACGGTGCGCTGCGCGTGCACGGGGCCGACACCGCGGCGGTGGGCGAGCTCGCCTTCCGCCACGGCGTGGTCCTGCACGAGCTCGCGCGCCACACCGGCTCCCTCGAGGAGGCCTTTCTCCAAGCCACCGCCGGGGCGCAGGAGTTCCGTGCCGATGTGCCACCGACCCCATCGACAGCGGCGGGCGCCGGCATGCCGCTTCCGCCGCCGCAGGCCCCGAGATGATCGACGCGGTCACCTCGGAGTGGATCAAGCTCCGGTCGGTCACCTCGACCGTCGTGCTCTTCATCGCGGTTGCCGGGGTCTCGATCGGCTTCGGCCTCCTGGCCACGATCGCCCTCCCCCTGGACGATCCGGACGTCATCGACCAGGTGGGCGACCGCCTCGCCCTCGTGCTCACCGGGGTGGGCACGAGCCTCACGATCTTCTCCGTGATCGGCGCGCT
>CAZTVJ010000247.1:0-11693 GCA_964616935.1 uncultured Acidimicrobiales bacterium
GCTCGACCGCTATGCGGAAGCCGTGAACCTGCTCTGCGCCTACATCCGAGAGCGCAGCTACGACCTGGTGGTTGCGCTCGAGCCCAAGCCCAACGAGCCGCGTGGCGACATGTACCTGCCGACCGTCGGCCATGCCCTCGCCTTCATCAACGAGCTGGAGTGGCCGGAGATGGTGGGCTTGAACCCGGAGTTCGCTCACGAGACCATGTCCGGCCTCAGCTTCGCCCAGGCCGTCGGGCAGGCGATGTGGCACGGGAAGCTCTTCCACATCGACCTCAACGCCCAGCGGATCGGCAAGTTCGACCAGGACTTCCGCTTCGGTTCGGAAGGCATCCGTGATGCCTTCCACCTCGTGCGGCTCCTGGAGGACTCGGGATGGCCCGGCATGCGCCACTTCGATGCCCACGCCTATCGCACGGAGGACGCGGAAGGCGTGTGGGACTTCGCTCGCGGTTGCATGCGGACGTACCTGATGCTGGCCGAGAAGGCCCGTCGCTTCAACGACGACGCCGAGATCCAGGAAGCGCTGCTCCAAGCCATGGTGCCGGGGCTCAGCGAGCCGACGTCACCCGACGGCCTCGGTGCGGAGGCGTTGGCCACCCTGCGTGGCGGCCTGTACGACGTCGACGCGCTGGCCGCGCACGGGTATGGCCACGAACGCCTGGACCAGCTGGTGACCGAGCTGCTCCTCGGCGTCCGCTGACGCGCTTGCGGCGGGGTCCGCCGGGCCTGCGCTAGACAGCGCCCATGCCGCTCGTCGCCGGGGTCGACAGCTCTACCCAGTCCACCAAGGTCGAGGTGCGCGACGCGGACACCGGCGCGTTGGTCGCCACGGGGTCCGCGCCGCACCCGCCGACATCGCCGCCGCGCAGCGAACAGGACCCGCAGGCATGGTGGTCAGCCTTCGAGCGGGCCTGGTCCGAGCTGGGCTGGCCCTCGGTGGGGGCGATCTCCATCGCCGGGCAGCAGCACGGCATGGTGGTCCTCGACGAGAACGGCGCGGTGATCCGCCCGGCCAAGCTCTGGAACGACACCGAGTCCGCACCGGACGCCGCATGGCTGTGGAAGCAGGTGCCCGGCGGGGCCGCGTCGTGGGCGGCGCGTTGCGGGTCGGTGCCCGTCGCCGCGTTCACGGTGACGAAGCTGTCGTGGCTGCACCGCAGCGAACCCGATGCCTGGGCTCGGCTGGCCAGGGTCCTCCTGCCCCACGACTGGCTCACGAGCCGGTTGACCGGCGGCTTCACGACCGATCGAGGTGACGCCTCGGGTACCGGCTACTGGTCACCGGCCACCGGCGACTACTGCTGGGACCTCCTGCGCATCGTCGACGGTGATCGTGACTGGTCGACGGCCGTTCCCACGGTGCTGGGACCGCTCGAGGTGGCGGGTTCCTGGCGCGACGCCGTCGTGGCCCCGGGTACCGGCGACAACATGGCGGCGGCGCTCGGGATGGGCCTCGCGCCCGGTGACGTCGCCGTGTCGATCGGTACGTCCGGCACGGTGTACGCCGTCAGCGAGGTGCCCACGGCCGACCCCACCGGGGCGGTGGCCGGCTTCGCCGACGCCACCGGCCGATTCCTCCCACTGGTGTGCACCCTGAACGCGACGAAGGTCACCGAGGCCATGGCCCGGCTGCTCGGCGCAGGCCTCGGCGAGCTGAACGAGCTGGCGCTGTCGGCGCCGGCGGGTGCAGGCGGGTTGGTCCTGCTGCCCTACCTCGATGGCGAGCGGACGCCGAACCGCCCGTCGGCGACCGGCGTCCTGTCAGGGCTTCGCTCCGACGTCACTCGAGGTTCCTTGGCTCGTGCGGCGTTCGAGGGGGTGGTGTGCGGCCTGCTGGACGGGCTCGATGCTCTCGCCGCCGTGACGGCCGTGGACAGCGGACGCCTCGTGCTGGTGGGAGGCGGTGCCCGCTCGGTTGCCTATCGCCAGGTCCTTGCCGACCTCTCGGGGCGCGCGGTCCAGGTGCCGAGGGAGCCCGAGCACGTGGCCGCCGGGGCGTGCGTGCAGGCCGCCGCCATGCTCCACCAGCGCCCGCCGACCGAGGTGGCGGCGGCATGGGGGCTGGGCGCCGGGCCGGTGGTCGAACCGGGCCCGGTCGCAGCCGCCCGCGAGGAGGTGCGCGCTGCCTACGCCGCCCGCCGAGAGGCCGAGGCCTGAGCGGCGGGCCGGCCGGGTCGGTGGCGAAGGGGGGTGCTCGGCCGGGTTGTCAGGTGTCGAACCGTCAACGACGTTGGACCGGGTCAGGTGGTCAAGCCTGGCTGACAGCGTCAGCGCACCTTGTCGACGGGCGACCGCTGACGGCGCAGCGACCGAGCCCGGGGGCGTAGGCGGGCAGGTGGCGAGGTCGCGGCGAACGCCCGGCAACGCAGCGGCGTCGCAATCGGCAACCGCTCATGACGGCGTCACATTCTGTTGATCGCTTGACCTGGTCGATCCTGCTTGACGGCTGCAGGGGAGCCAGCAGGGGGCCCGCCGGCGTGCCCGCGAAGCACCACCGGCATCGGCGGCCCGGTCAGCCCGGACCGCTCGTACCATGCGCTGCATGCAGGACCCCTTCGCCGTGCTCGGCCTACCGCCGTCCGCGACCCTTGCCGAGGTACGAGCCGCTCGCCGCCGGCTGGCGAAGTCGCTCCATCCGGATCAGGGCGGCGACGAGATGGCGATGCGCGATGTGAACCGTGCCTTCGACCTCGCCGTGAAGTCCCTCCTGCGTGCGCCCAGTGCGCCGTCGCCCACAGCCGCGCCCCCAACGCCGCCGGCCCGGTCCAGCCGGGGGGCCCGAACGGCACCACCGCCCCCGCGGCCCCGCCCGCGCCGGATCAGCCGGCGTGTCGAGCACGACGCACCCTCGTTCAGCATCGAGCTGCTCCCGGCCGAGGCCTTCGAGGCGCTCCTGATCGTCGTCGGCTGGATCGGCCAGGTCCTCGTGGACGATCCGCCCTACCTGCTCGACGCCCACCTGTACGAGCCGAGCGAGTGCTGGTGCCGCATCGAGCTGCTGCCGGAGGCCGGGGCCAGCATGGTGAGCCTCACCGTCGCCGGGCTCGACGACGACGAGGCGCCCTTGGTCGATGATGTTCGCGATGTCCTCGTCGCCTCGTTGAACGACCTCGGCTCCCCGTAGAAAAGCGCTACTCGGCGACCGGTCGCGGTGCCGCCGCCTTCGCCAGCCGGTCACGAACGGCTCGACCGATGCCCCGGTCAGGGGGCAGGACCGCGACGAGCACGTCGATGCCCCGCGCATCCGCCTCGCGCAGCCACTGGTACAGCGAGTGCGCGTAGGCCTCCACGTCTGAGCCGGGATCGAGCACCTCCACGGATCGGCCCGTCGCCCTGACGGCGACCGCACGAGCATCGGCGTCGGCGCGGTCGCTGGCGAGCTCCACACGACACCGGGGGGCGTAGTGCGAGGGCAGCATCCCGGGCGCCCGGGACGGTCCCGTCGCCTCGCGCTGCACCGAACGGCCCAGCACCTCCTCGAGCTGCTCGGCGCTGATCCCGCCGGGTCGGAGGACGACGGGCGGGTCCACCGTGGTGTCGACGATCGTTGATTCGACGCCGACGGCGCAGGCCCCGCCATCGAGGACCAGGTCGACGTCGTCACCGAGGTCGGCGCGCACGTGCTCGGCCGTCGTCGGGCTCACGCGCCCGAACCGGTTGGCCGACGGCGCAGCCACGCCGCCGCCGAACTCGGCCAGCAGCTCGAGCGCCAGGGGCTGGTCGGGGACGCGCAGGCCCACGGTGTCGCGGCCGCCGGTCACGCTGTCGAGGACGCGCCGGGCGCGCGGCACGAGCAGCGTGAGTGGTCCCGGCCACAGCGCGCTCGCCAGTGCTCGTGCCGCCGGCGAGGCGCCCGTGGACCACTCGTCCAGCGCGTCGGGCGAACCAAGGTGGACGATGAGCGGGTGGTGGCCTGGTCGGCCCTTCACCGTGAAGACT
The DNA here is from genome assembly GCA_964616935.1 of uncultured Acidimicrobiales bacterium. Taxonomy (GTDB): domain Bacteria; phylum Actinomycetota; class Acidimicrobiia; order Acidimicrobiales; family Ilumatobacteraceae; genus CAZTVJ01. The sequence continues at coordinate 3,943 of CAZTVJ010000247.1, forward strand.
CGCCGCACCGCCGCCTCGTTCGTCGCGTCGGCACCCAGGCCGTAGACGGTCTCGGTCGGGAACGCGATGAGGCCGCCCGACCGGAGGACCTCGACCGCACGGGCAACATCAGCGCTCAATCGGGGACCGCGTCCAAGAACTCCAACGCGGCGTCGATGAACGCGAAGGTCTCGGGTGTCGCGAAGTGGTCCGTACCCTTCAACACCACGAGCGTCGCATCCGGCAGCGCGGCGGCCAGGGGGTCGCCCGGCCCGGCGAAGTCCTTGTCGCCGATGCAGACGAGCACCGGGCAGGTGATGGCGCCGAGCCGTTCGGCCGTCAGGGCATGGCGCACCGGACGTTGCAGCACGGCGGCCAGCGCGAGCGGGTCGTTGCCCTGCTGGCGCGCGTACTGCGCGAAGAGCTGCGATCGGACATCGCTCAGGTCGCCTCGCCCTTCGACGGCCTCCACGATCCGGCGCAGCCCGTCGTCGTCCTGGCGAAACAGGTTGGCGCCGACTCCGCCCACCACGATGCGCCCGAAGCGCTGTGGTGCGCGGGCGGCCAGCTCGAGGAGCGTCGCAGCGCCGAGCGAGAAGCCCACGGCGTCGACCTGGCCCTCGGCGGGCAGGGCTTGGCTGATCCGCTCGGTGAGATCGGCGTAGGCCTCCGGCTCGTGGGGCTTGGGCGCGGTGCCGTGGCCCAGCAGGTCGACGCCGATGACCGCGCGGCCGGCGTCGTCGAGCAGCGCCTCCCAGCCCGTCCCTTGCCACGTCGCGGCGAAGGACCCACCCCACCCGTGGACGAGCACCACCGGTTCGGTCCGCATCGCGGGCACGCTACCGGCTGGTCCGGAGAAGCCCGGTTGGGACCGAAGCCTCCGCCACGTAGCATTCGACGGCCCCGAACGGGGACCCACTCGCAGGAGCCCGGACGATCGCCATGCGCTTCCTCACCGATGCTCAGCCCCCGTACGAGCTGACCTACAACGACGTGTTCCTTGTGCCGAGGCGCTCGGACGTGCCCTCTCGGCTCGATGTCGATCTCGCCACACCGGACGGCCTCGGCACCAACCTCCCCATCGTGGTGGCCAACATGACTGCGGTCGCCGGCCGCCGGATGGCCGAGACCGTGGCCCGGCGCGGCGGCCTGGCCGTACTGCCTCAGGACATCCCGGTGGACATCGTCGGCGTCAACATCGGCTATGTGAAGTCCCGCCACCCCATCTACGAGACGCCCATCACCCTCGGCCCCAACGACACCATCCAGGAGGCCCTCGGCCTCATCCACAAGCGAGCCCACGGTGCCGTGATCGTCGTCGACACCGAGCTGGCACCCGTGGGCATCTTCACCGAGCAGGACGCCGCCGGCCACGACCGGTTCACTCAGCTGCACCAGGTCATGGCGCAAGATCTCGTGTGCATCGAGGCGGGCACGCCGCTCCCCGAGATCTTCGAGCGCTTGAACAACGAGCGCGTGAGGGCAGCACCGGTCGTCGAGGCCGGCCGCCTCGTGGGTGCGATCACCCGGCGGGGGGCTTTGCGGTCCACCCTGTACCGGCCGGCGCTCGATGCTGACGGTCGCCTGATGGTGGCCGTGGCCATCGGCATCACCGGAGACGCCGCTGCCAAGGCCGAGGCGGCGCTGGTGCATGGTGCCGACGTCATCGTCGTCGACACCGCGCACGGTCACCAGGAACGCATGGTGCAGGCCGTCCGGGAGATCCGCAAGGTGGCGCCCGACGCCCCGATCGTCGCGGGCAACGTGGTGACGGCCGAAGGCACCGGGGACCTCGTCGAGGCAGGTGCCGACATCGTGAAGGTAGGCGTCGGACCGGGTGCGATGTGCACGACCCGGATGATGACGGGGGTCGGCCGGCCCCAGTTCAGTGCCGTCCTGGAGTGCTCCGCCGCCGCGCGAGCTCTCGGCAAGCACGTCTGGGCGGACGGCGGGGTGCGCCACCCGCGCGACGTCGCGCTCGCCCTGGTGGCCGGCGCGGCCAACGTCATGGTCGGGTCGTGGTTCGCGGGCACGTACGAGAGCGCGGCCGACACGCTGCGCGATCCCGACGGCAGCCTCTACAAGGAGAGCTTCGGGATGGCGTCGAACAAGGCCGTGCGCCAGCGCACCCGCAACGAATCCGCCTTCGAGCGGGCCCGCAAGGAGCTCTTCGACGAGGGCATCAGCACCTCGCGGATGTACATCGACCCCGAGCACCCCGGCGTGGAGGACATCCTCGACCACATCGTCGCCGGCGTGCGCAGCGCGTGCACCTACACCGGCGCCAGCACCCTGGACGAGCTGCACGACTTCGCACGGGTCGGCGTGCAGAGCCCCGCCGGCTTCGACGAAGGCCGCCCGTTGAAGACCTGGTAGCGAGCCCGCCTACAGCGCGTCCACGCGGATCTTGCGGATGTCGGCGGTGCGGAAGCTGGCGAGGCGGGTGCTCCAGCTATCGACGATGGTGCGACCGGCGGCGGTGCGGAAGAAGGTGGTGAGCGGGCCCTCCTGCTGGTAGGCGTCGGCCCCCTCCACGAGCTCCACCGCATCGTCCACGAGGGTGATCAGGTAGGCCATGGCCCTACGGTATGGACCAGCTCCTGTGGGGAGGAAGTGGGGCAACCCTGTGAATTGGCGGAGTTGTCCACAGGAAGGGCCGACGGACCCACGACGGGCGAGGGGTCGCTGGCTACGCTCCTGCGACGATCCATGGAACCTGTAATCGCCGCGTTCGACCTCGACGGCACGCTCACCACCCGTGAGACCCTGATGCCCTTCCTCGTGCGCGCCCGCGGCACGGCCTCGGTGGTGCGGGCCATGGGCCGGCGGCCAGGCCGAGCCGTCGGCGCCGCAACTGGCTGGGGTGACCGCGACGGTTTGAAGGCGGCCGTGCTCAGCGAGCTGTTGGCGGGCATCGACAACGAGCACCTCAGCGAGCTCGGCCGATCCCATGCGGCCACCATCGAGCAGCGCTGGTTGCGCGAGGACACCGTGGGGCGACTGCGCTGGCACCAGGGTGAAGGCCACACGGTCGTCGTCGTGTCCGCGTCGCTGCGCTGCTACGTCGAACCCTTGGCGGCGCGCCTGGGCGTCGAGAACGTCCTCGCGACGGACCTGGAGGTGGGCGGGGACGGGCGCCTCACGGGACGCCTCCTGGGGGCGAACTGCCGGGGCCCGGAGAAGGTCACCCGCCTGCAGCACCGGTTCGGTCAGGAGACGCGGGCCCGGTTCGCGTACGGCAACAGCACGGGCGACCGTGAGCTGCTGGCGGCGGCCCGCCACGGCGTGCGCGTGGGTCGCCGAGCCATCCCGATCGTGCCGGCCGAGGTGGGTGCGTGATCGCCGACGTCGTGGCCCGCCCGACGACGGGTCTCGTTGCCCGCGGCCTCGTGCGCACGATGCGGCCGAAGCAGTGGACCAAGAACCTGCTCGTGTTCGCCGCGCCCGGTGCTGCCGGGGTGCTCGACGACGGCCACGAGCTGCTGCACACGCTCGAGGCCTTCGTCGCCTTCTGCGCGGCCGCCAGCGCCACCTACCTGTTCAACGACGCGGCCGACGTGGAGGCCGATCGACGCCACCCCACCAAGCAGCACCGGCCCATCGCCGCCGGTGTCGTCTCGGTGGGGTTGGCCCGCGTCACGGCCGCGGTCCTGATCGTCGTGGCCTTCGGTGTGATGGCCCTCACCGGCCAGGTGCGGGCGCTCGGGTACCTGGCGGTCTACCTGGTGGTGTCCTTCGCCTACAGCGCCGGGCTCAAGAAGGTGGCGGTCATCGACCTGATCCTGGTGGCCAGCGGGTTCGTGCTCCGAGCCCTGGCCGGCGCGGCCGCCGTCGACGTCGAGGTCTCCGATTGGTTCCTCATCGTCACCGTTTTCGGTTCGCTGTTCGTCGTCGCGGGCAAGCGGTTCGCCGAGATCCGCGATGTGGGCACCGAGGCCGCGACCCGCGCCACCCTCGAGACGTACACGGCGCCCTACCTCCGCCTCGTCGTCGGGGCCGGTCTGACGGCCACGGCCATCTCGTACTGCCTGTTCGCCCTGGAGCGAGCGGCCGCCGCGGGCATCGCCTTCCCTGCGTTCCAGCTCTCGATCGTGCCCGTGCTCGCGGCGCTGCTGCGCTACGCCCTCGTGCTGGAGCAGGAGGGCCGCGGCGGTGCCCCGGAGGAGGTCTTCTTTTCGGACCGCTGGCTGTGGTTCCTCGGTGCGGTGTGGGCCGTGCTCTTCGCCATCGGGGTGTACGCCGCGTGAGCGGTATGGAGCTCGTATCAGGCTGGGGGCGTACCGCCCCGACCGCCGCCCGGGTGGTGCCCGCCGGCTCCGAGGCCGTGGTCGCCGCGGCGCTCGCCAGCGCCCCCGAGCGCGGCGTCATCGCCCGTGGGCTCGGCCGCTCATACGGCGACCCGGCCCAGAACGCAGGCGGCGCCGTGCTCGACATGGCGGCCGGTCGGGGCGGGTTCCTGCTCGACGCGAAGGCCGGCACGGTGCTGGCCGGCGCTGGGACGAGCCTCGACGAGCTGCTGCGGGGCACCGTGCCCCGCGGCTGGTTCGTCCCGGTCACCCCTGGTACGAGGTACGTCACGGTGGGCGGAGCGCTGGCGAGTGACATCCACGGCAAGAACCACCACGGCGAGGGCTCGTTCGGCGACCACGTCGAGGAGCTGTCGGTCATGCTCGCCAGCGGCGAGACACGCGTCATCGGGCCCGAGCGCGACGCCGAGCTGTTCTGGGCCACGGTCGGCGGCATGGGTCTCACCGGCATCGTCACCTCGTGCCGCTTCCGCATGCTGCCCGTCGAGACCAGCCAGATGCTGGTCGACACCGAGCGCTGCCACGATCTCGACGACGTGATGGCCCGCATGGCCGAGGGTGACCACCGCTACCGGTACTCCGTCGCCTGGGTGGACCTCCTGGCGACGGGCGCCACACTCGGCCGCAGCGTGCTCACCCGGGGCGATCACGCCCCACTCGTCGCGCTCGGTGCCCGCCGCCGCGAGCGGGCCCTCGACTTCCACCCGAAGGTTCGCCTGCAGGCGCCCGCCTTCGTGCCGGGTGGGTTGCTCAACCGAGCCAGCGTGCGGGCCTTCAACGAGCTGTGGTTCCACAAGGCTCCCCGGCGGCGCCGGGACGAGGTCGTGTCGATCGCCTCGTTCTTCCACCCGCTCGACGCCGTCGGCGACTGGAACCGGCTCTACGGGCCGGGCGGGTTCGTGCAGTACCAGTTCGTGGTGCCCTTCGGGGCCGAGCGAGCGCTGCGGCGAGCGGTCGAGCGAGTGTCCGGCTCACGGGCCGGTTCGTTCCTGGCCGTGCTGAAGCGGTTCGGCCCCGCCAACCCTGGTCCGCTCTCGTTCCCGATGCCGGGCTGGACCCTCACCGTCGACCTCCCGGCGCGCCACGACGGTCTGCCCGAGCTCCTCGACGATCTCGACGACCTCGTGGAGCAAGCGGGGGGCCGCCTCTACCTGGCCAAGGACGCCCGGATGGACCCTCGGCGGCTGGCCGTCATGTACCCCCGCCTGCCCGAGTGGCAGGCCACCCGCGATGCGGTCGACCCCGAGGGCGTGCTCCAGTCCGACCTAGGGCGTCGCCTCGGCCTGTGCCGTCCGCGCCACGAGAAGACGCCATGAGGGATGCCTTCGGTGAGCCCCAGTCGCTCCTCGTGCTCGGTGGGACGAGCGACATCGCGCAGGCCATCACCCGCCGCTTCGTGCAGCGCCGGTGCCGCACGGTCGTGCTGGCCGCCCGCGAGCCGGCCGCCCTGGCCGGCTTCGTGACCGAGCTGCGGGCGCTCGGTGCGACCACGGTGGAGGTCGTCGAGTTCGACGCCACCCGCACGAGCGAGCACGAGCGCCTCCTGGGTGGGGTGTTCGAGCGCTTTGGTGACCTCGACGCGGTCCTGCTGGCGTTCGGCGTCCTGGGTGACCAGGCCGCCTTCGACCAAGACCCGCAAGGGGCGGTCGAGGCGGCCATGACCAACTACGTCGGCGCGGTGTCGGGTGGCCTTGTCGTGGCGGACCGCTTCCGGCGCCAGGGTCACGGGCTGCTGATCGTGCTGTCGTCCGTGGCGGGGGAGCGGGTGCGCAAGGCCAACTTCGTGTACGGCTCCACCAAGGCGGGGCTCGACGCCTTCGCCCAGGGGCTCGGCGATTCGCTGGTGGGCACCGGCGCCAAGGTCCTCGTCGTGCGGCCCGGGTTCGTCGAGTCGAAGATGACGGCGGGCATGGAGAAGGCGCCGCTGGCGACCACGCCCGACGCGGTCGCCGATGCGGTGGTGAAGGCCGTGCGTCACGGACGCGAGGTCGTCTACGTGCCGGCTTCGCTGCGGATGGTGTTCATGGGCTTTCGCCATCTCCCTCGCTCGCTGTGGCGTCGCCTGCCGATGTAGGCGGATGTCGTAGGACGAACCCCACCACGGCCAGGGTCGCGGCGGTGGCGACGGCAGCCCATCCCCACGCGTGGGTGACCTCGAACTCGTTCGGCCAGTCGATCGTCGCCGGGAGGTCGAAGCGCACCAGCTTGGCGACGACGTAGACCGCCGTCGCCGCGAGAAGGGTCGGCGGCACCCACACGAGGACCCGGCGCCACCGCGGGCGCCACAGGGCGACGGCACCCACCGTGGCGGCGGCCACGGCAGGCAGCACGCCGCCGAGCAGACCGAAGGTCACCGCAGCACCGAGGACCAACGCTGCGCGAGCCCGCCGAGTGGCCTGGCCCGTGCCGACGTCCACGTCCGGCGCGACCCATGCGGCGCCCTCGATCACCCGGCGGCGACGCCGACCGGGATCGACGACGACGAGCACGAGGCAGAGGACGACGACGACGCCCGACACCGCCAGCCCGACCCACACCAGGCGCTGCGGCGTCCACCGCAACGTGATCGTGAACGTCGCGCCATCGCCGGCCGGTTGGACGAGCCAGGCGTTGGCGTAGCCGTTGGCCACCACCGGCCGGTCCAGGCGGCCGACGCCCGCGACCTCGGCTTCCCACCCGGAGCTGTTGCTCTGGCCGAGGACGAGCCAGAACGGTTCGTCGGCGCCCTCGACGCGCAGGCGGTACGAGGTCGCGCCCTCGTCCTCGACGGTGAGTGACGGTCCAGGAGGTGGGGCCAGCGGTGCGCCCGGCGCGGTGTCGAGCACGAGACGATCGACGTCCAGGCCGATGTCGCGCCCGATGGCGGTGGTCACCGACCGGTCACCGGCGGCCAGGGCCAGGGGGCCGGCGCACCCCTCGACCGCCAGCGGCTCGCGAGCCACGGCCTGGCCGATCGTGCCCGCGACCCGCACGGGCACGGCACGCCCATCGACCGTGACGAGGTCGTCCCGGCAGTCACGGGGAAGCGACGCCCCAGCGTCGATCGGCTGCACGGCACCGGGAAGGCCGAGCTCGGCGATGGCGACGGGCTGCAGCAAGGGGAGCCCGGAGAAGAAGTCGGTCGAGCGCACCTCCCGGAGGCCTGTGATGCGTGCCGTGAGCGAGCGGCCCGTCAACGGCGCCGGTAGATCGACGCGCACCGCAGCCGTCGCCCCCTCGCGAGAGGTGTCGTCGGCGATCGGCGGCACGGCGACCGTCACGGCAGGCCCGCCGTCGGCGCTGACCTCGAGCTGGGTGGGCACGGAGAACCGACCGTCGGCCACCACCACGACGTCGAGGTGATCGACGTCGATCGGCTGAGGCACATCGACGGTGATGGCCTGGCCGACGACGTCCTCCATCGGCGTGATCCAGCGGGTGCTCGCGTCGCCGTCGATGGCCGATGCTGCTCGAGAGGCGGGGCTA
>CAZTVJ010000248.1:0-3850 GCA_964616935.1 uncultured Acidimicrobiales bacterium
CGTCCCGTCGGTGACGACGAGGCAGAGCGAGTCCACCACGACGCCGCCGTCGGTCACCTTCACGTCGTAGCCCACCTTCTTCAGTGCAACGTAGGTGGCGAAGTCCTTCGAGTAGCCCATGAGACGGAGGTTGGTCGCCCGGTTCTCCTGTGGTGTCTGGGTGCCGAGGATCTTCTCCTTCTCGACCACGTCGACGTCTGGGTCGAGCCAGCCGATGACGGCGCCGAGCGCGGTGAGGCGAGGCACGCTGACCGTGACGAACAGGACCTCACCCTCGCTCGAGAAGGTCTGCGCCTTGTCGATCTCGAGGCGCGGCCCCACCGGCCGGGCGTCACCGGGCGCGATGCCGTAGTAGGGCACCTCGATGACGGACGCGCCGATCACGGCCGAGACGAGCAGAGCGGCCATGACCGCCAGTGCGATCCACCAGCGGCGGCGATGGCGCGGGGAGGCGACCCCCGGGGCCGGCCCATCCGGCGGATCGATGAAGCCGGGATCGGTCGAGATGCCAGGGTCGGTCGAGATGCCAGGGTCAGTCGGGATGAAGGCGGGCGGAGGTGGTGGCACGACGCGCGAACCCGGGGCGCGGGCGGGCGGCGGGGGCAGTCCGGGGCCGGGGATGCCGGGATTCGGGGGGGGAGGCAGGGGTACCATGGGTCTGTTGTCCACTCCAGCGCTGACCTTGTGGGCCGCGGTTGCGGCGGGGGCGGCGATGTTGCTGATCGTCGCCCTTGATCACCGAAAGCCCGCCCGACGACACGCGGTCGCTCCGCGTGGTCGCCTGATCGTACGCCCGGCACCTGCTGTCATGAACGTCGAGCAGCAGTCGACGGTTCCCTACCGCGGAACACCGTGGTACCGGCGGATCCTCGCGTTCGTCGGGCTCGGCCTCAGCGGCGCGGTGCTCGGCGCCATCATGGCCATCATGCTGGCCGCAGTGGCCGTGGGCGCCTTCCTCGCTGTCAACGCACTTCTCGGGTGAGCCGGCGCCGCGTGGCCGTCGCCGGCCACACCGGCGATGTGGCCACCGCCCGAGCCGCGCTGCACGACGACTCCCCTGCCCTGCGCGCCACGGCGCTGGGGGCGCTGGCTCGCCTCGGCGTCCTGACCGAGGCCGACCTCGATGCAGGGTTGTCCGACCCCGACGCGACGGTCCGTCGGCGCACGGTGGAGCTGGCGGCGCCACGACCACGGCCATCGCTGCTCCGGCTGCTCGACGACCCGGACCTAGCGGTGGTCGAGGTGGCCGCGTGGGCCTGCGGCGAGCGGTCGCCGGCCGAGACCGGCGCGGTCGAGAGGCTGGCCGAGCTGGCCACCGGCCACGACGACGCCCTCGTGCGGGAAGCGGCCGTTGCGGCCCTGGGTGCCATCGGGGAGGAGCGTGGCCTTCCCTCCATCCTCGCGGCAACGCGGGACAAGGCGACGGTGCGGCGGCGCGCCGTCATCGCCCTCGCTCCCTTCGAGGGCCCCGACGTCGATGCCGCCCTCGAACGGGCCCGGACGGACAGGGACTGGCAGGTGCGCCAAGCGGCCGAGGACCAGCTCGACCGACCGCGTTGACGACCGCGACGGGCCGCGATCATCAAACCTCGGTGACGAAGTCGATGAGGCGCTCGACCGCACCGACCAAGGGCGCTTCGAGGTCGGTGAAGGTGTGGACGCTGCCCTTGATCCGGCGCCAGGCGGAGCTTGGGTCGGGCTCACCCAGGGCGGCGCAGATGCCGGTCTTCCAATCGGTGCCCCGAGGGATGTCGGGCCAGTGGTCGAGACCGACGACGCCGGGACGTACGGCCTGCCAGACGTCGACGAAGGGCGTCCCGGTGACCAGCACGTCGGGCTGGCGGACCGCCTCCGCGATGCGAGCCTCCTTCGACCCCGCCACCAGGTGGTCGACCAGCACGCCGACCCGCCGGGCCGGGCCGGGGCGAAACGACGCCAGCCACTGGTCGAGGTGGTCGAGCCCGTCGAGCCGTTCGACCACGATGCCCTCGTAGCGCAGGTCGTCCCCCCACACCTGCTCGACGAGCTCGGCGTCGTGCACCCCCTCGACGAGGAGGCGGCTGGCCCTTGCCACCCGGGCGTCGTGGCGGGCAGCCACCGAGCCCGACGCAGTGACCGCCGGATGCGCCGCCTCGCCAGAACGACGCGGCGGTACGAGCGTCACCAGCGTGCCCTCGTGCAGGAAGGCCGAGTCGGTCAGCCGGAACAACCGAACCGTGCCGTCGGTAGCCCTCAGCTCGACCGCTCCGCTGCCGGCGCGCAGCAGCGCGCCACGAAAGCCCGTCTGGCGATGCGTCACCACGAGCCCGGCCCGTAGCTCGAGGGGTGGCGCCGGTCGGCGAGCGCGGGCGCGCTGGTCGTTCCACTCCTCCAGCACGTCGCGCTCGTACATCGAACAGCGACGCTACCGAGGGCCGCGCCCGGTCGGGGGGACGTTCGTGGTTCGATCGGGGCCGTGATCGTGGTCGACGTCCAGCAGCTCTCGGTCCTGAGGCCGAGCGGCGAAGCGCTGCTGGAGGACGTGTCGTTGACCGTCGAGACCGGCGACCGGCTGGGTGTCGTCGGGTTGAACGGCAGCGGCAAGTCCACCTTGCTCCGGGTGCTCGCCGGCCTCGCTCCGCCCGATGGCGGGGACGTCCGCTTCGGGCGGGGTGTGCGCACGTCTGTGCTCGACCAGGCCGGCGCGCTGCCGCCGGGCACCGTCGGCGACGGCGTGGGTGATGGCTGGGAGGCGGCGGCGGTGCTGGACCGGCTCGGCCTCAGCACCCTGGTCGATCGGGATGTCACGACGTTGTCGGGCGGGCAGGCGAAGCGCACCGCTCTGGCCCGAGCCCTCGTGCACGAGTCCGACCTGCTCGTGCTCGACGAGCCCACGAACCACCTCGACATCGACGGCATCGTGTGGTTGGAGGAGTGGCTGGCCCGCTTCACGGGCGCGCTGCTGCTCGTCACCCACGACCGCCACCTGCTCGATCGCCTCACCACCGAGGTCTTGGAGATCGACCGCGGCCGCACCTACCTCCACGTGCCGGCCGGCGCGAACCGGGCCTCGGGCTACGCGACCTACCTCGAGGCTCGCGCCGAACGCGAGGAGCGCGCCGCCGAGGACGAGGCCGTTCGGCGGAACCTGGCCCGGACCGAGCTGGCCTGGTTGCGGCGCGGCGCTCCGGCACGCACGTCGAAGCCCAAGCACCGCATCGACCGCGCCAATGCGCTGCTGGCCGGTGGTGCCGCACCACCGGCGCGCGCCGGCGACCTGGCCCTGTCCTCGTTCGGCGTCACCCGGCTCGGGTCGAAGGTCGTCGAGCTCCAGGGCGTCGGCCATCGCTTCGGGACGGGCCAGCCCTGGCTCTTCCGGGGGCTGGACCTCGCCATCGAGCCGGGCGACCGGCTCGGGATCGTCGGCCCGAACGGCGCCGGCAAGAGCACGCTGCTCGACGTCGTGGCGGGGCGGCTCCCGCCCGCCGAAGGGACGGTCGACACCGGCACGACGGTGCGACTCGGGCTGTACGACCAGCTCGGGCGGGACCTCCCGCTCGACGTGCGGGTGCGCGATCTCGTGGCCGGCCCGCACCGGCCCGCTGACCACCGCGACGACGCGCTGCTCGAGCGGTTCTGGTTCGACACCGACGCCCGTTTCGCACCCGTCAGCCGGCTCTCCGGTGGCGAGCGCCGACGCCTGCAGCTGGTGCTCGTGCTCGCCGAGCAGCCGAACGTGCTCGTGCTCGACGAGCCCACCAACGACCTGGATCTCGACACGTTGCGCGCCATGGAGGACTTCCTCGGCGACTGGCCGGGCGCCCTGGTGGTCGTCACGCACGATCGCGCCTTCCTCGAGCGCACCGTCGAC